>NZ_AKIX01000048.1:0-46567 GCF_000282075.1 Brevibacillus sp. BC25 | reverse complement strand
CCCCCAGCCGATAGAACTGGCTCGAGCAGTCCTTGCCGTCTGGTTGTCGCAAGTAAGCGCCGCTCGAAATTGCCGCGATCTTTTGCCGAAAAGGACGGAACGACGGTCTCGATCACTTGCAGCAGCTCGCTCAAGGTAAACTCATCTGGCAAAAACGCTTTGGCGATAGTCGTTTGCAGCATCTGCTCACGAACTCGCTGTAAGGCGTCAGTCAAAATTTCACGATGATCAAAAGCAAGGTTGAGGGCAAAAGCTTCCTCAATCGGAAACAGCTGCGCGTCTGATGCATCGTCGTTTGCCTGTGTGTGTTTCAATAAATCTTCATGGACGAGGGAGACATAGGCAACACTCGGAATCCAACCACGAGGGTCTCTACCTGGCTTGTAGTACGTCTTCAACTGCTCGATGTGTACATCGCGGTCAATATTCGTCTCTTCTTTCAATTCTCGATAGGCGCATTCGTCCAGTGTCTCCGATTCATGGGAGAAACCGCCAGGCAATGCCCATTGCTCTCCAAATGTATCGCTTTTTCGCTTGATCAGAAGAACGGCCAATTGCTTGAGTGGCAGTGATTTGGTTTTCGTTTGGCGCGGGATGGAAAGGATCGTAAAGAGGCAAATATCTGTAGGAAGTCCATCCGGCGAGCGGTACTTTTTGGTCCGATAGTGGATGCGTTTGGCTCGAAGGGGAGACGTACTCACAAGATCATCCTTTCCGTTTGCTCGAATTTGTTATCATGTTTTTATGTTATAATATCATTTTAACAATGTCAATATTACAATGTAAAAATCTGTGAAAAAAGACGTCTGTGAATGTCAGACGTCTCTCGAAGCAATTCCTGCGAAAAGCGATTGATTAAACAGCATCCAGCGCGAGTCGCAATGTAATGTTAATGTTTTCTTCCGTTTTGGCCACGATTGTATGAGGGCTAGTCAATCCGAAGTCACCAAACGTTACGACGGACGTTCCTTCCAACTGTAACTTGCCTTGGGAATAAATGGCGTCAGCATTAATTTTCACGTCTTTGGCAATTCCTTTTACGGTCAGGACGCCATTGATGGTGAACGAAGCTTTTTGGCCTTCTGTCCAAGTGGTTGGCCAGTTCTCAAAAGTTTTCGCTTCAAAGGTAGCTGCAGGGTTCACGGCTGTATCAAAGTAATCTGGAGATTTGATATGGGTGTCGCGCTTTTCATTACCGGAGTTCAGCTTATTCAAGTCAGCGGAAGCTGTTGCTTTCATTTGATCTGGTGCAGAAAGGTTCACATCCCAGCTGCCAGTAATGCCATCCATTTCAAAGTTTACTGTTTCTTTCGACGTAGTTACGGAGAAATAGACTTTGGACTGGTCATTGATTGTCCATTTTTTATTCAGTTGATCTGCTGTCAAAGGTGTTGATGAAGCGGTAGATGAGGCTGTGGTTACCGCAGCTGCAGGCTGAATCTCCACATGGTTTCCCACGAAATAGTCATAGAGCATGTAACCTCCGATACCGACCACGAGCGTGGCAACTGATGCTGTCAGGATAACCGAATTCTTTTTCATTATTGTATAACCTCCATGTTTTTGAAGTGTTCAGATTTGAGTCGTATGTATTTGACTACGCAGGGATCATTATGAGAGAGGAAGCTGAGTGGGTCTTGAAAGCTGGCTGAAAGTTTGTTGAAAGTGCAATGGTAAGAGAATTATCAACGTTTTTTATATTAAATTTACATTTTTTGGTTTGTTATTCTGTAAAAAGCTTTCAGCTCGTACTCAGGGCATATTCAGCAAACATTCAGCTACTCTTGGTCTGTTCAGGTAAAATAGAGGTGAGGTGAAAGAAATGAGCCTAAACAAAGGCATTAAAATATTGCTTGTCGATGATGAACCGACCATCCTTCAATTTTTGGAGATGGGTCTTGAAAATGAAGGTTTTCAAGTATTGACGGCACAAGATGGGATGACCGCGGTGACCATGGTAAAGGAGCATCAGCCCCATGTCGTCATTCTCGATGTGATGATGCCAGGCATGGATGGCTTCGAGGTATGCCGGATGCTGAAAAAGATACAGAATGTAGCAACGATCATGCTGACAGCCAGAGAAGACGTAGAGGATCGGGTAAAAGGGCTGACGCTGGGTGCCGACGATTATATGATCAAGCCGTTTAGCTTTGAGGAGCTGCTTGCCCGCATTCATGCGCGCATTCGCAATCATTACCCACATCTGCTCTCCAAGGTACATCTCGGCCCCTTCCAGATCGATGACAGGCGAAAGGAAATTACCTACGAGGAAACGCTTCTAGAGCTATCGCCAACGGAATACTCTTTGCTGAAATATTTGGTGACGAATCACGGCTTGGTGCTGAGTAAACCAATGATTCTGGATAACGTGTGGGGCTATGATTTCGGTGGGGAGGAGAACATTGTCGAGGTGTATATCCGCTCCCTGCGTGACAAACTGAACGATCGTCAGCATCGGATCATTCGCACATTGCGCGGTGCGGGCTATCGGGTTGATTTTGTATGACGATGAATCGAAACAATCAATGGGCCGCCTTCCTAGAACCGAACTCTTTGCGTTATCAGCTGTTGTCACGTTCGTTATTTATCTTATCCGGGTTGCTGCTTCTAATCGGCATGATTCAATACTTATTGATGGAGCAGTTCTTGTATCGCAGCAAAGCGGAAAGCTTGTTAAATCTGGCAGTTACCGTTCCTTATCAGGTCTTGGAAGATACGGAAACGCTCCCGAAATACGATCAGTATGTCAGCGCGTTGCTCTCCTTGCGTACACCTGATATCAAGTATGCCTTTATTGACAACGACGCCAATGTGACGGAGCTGTTTGCGAATCCGAGCGAAGGGTATTCCCCACGCTTTCCTGACAGTTTATACCGCGAGATCTTAGCTAGTGGCGTATGCACTTTTAAATACAAAATTTTGGAGGGTAGTACTGGGAAGGATTATATGGTCGTACTGGCACCTATCAAATCACCTGAACAGCTGCAAGGAATCGTACAACTGAGTACACCTGTCGGCCCGATGCGGGAAGTGCTATTTCCACAGCTGATCATTTTTTTCTCTGCATCTGCACTCGCCTTGCTAATCGGCTTGTTAACTTATGTGCCTGTGCTCCGCCGTACGCTGAACCCACTTTCGCGTATTGAGGTTATAGTTGAGCGGATTAATGCGGGGAATTTGGATGAACGACTGCCGATGGATCAAGGCCAAATGGAGATTGATCAATTATCGGCGGTCTTTAACGGAATGCTGGAGCGGTTGGAAACCTCCTTTAAAATCGAGCAAGAAGCTGGAGAACGGATGCGGCGCTTTGTGGCGGATGCCTCACACGAATTGCGAACACCGCTGACATCCATCCATGGTTTTTTGGAGGTGCTGCTGCGTGGTGCGGCGGCAAATCCCGAACATTTGCAGAAAGCTTTGAAAAGCATGCACGGGGAGACTGAGCGACTGAATAAACTGGTCAATGATTTGCTCTACCTGGCTCGGATGGATCGGGAACCGGCTTTTCTTTTGCAAGAAGGGCAGTTGGACGCGGTTGTGCACAGTATGGAATCGCAGCTCATGGTCCTAGGAGGTGACCGAAACGTTCATTTCCGCGTAGAACCAAATGTTAAGGCTACTTTCGATTGTGACGGAATGAAGCAAGTTATTCTCAATCTGTTTCAAAATGCCGTGCAGCATACTGACCCTGTGAACGGTGAGATCGAGCTTACATTGAGCAAGATTGTCAATGGGATTGAACTGACGTTCAGAGATAATGGGGCAGGTATCGCACCAGAGCATGTCCCGCATGTATTCGACCGTTTCTACCGGATTGAATCCTCACGTGCACGCAAAAGCGGAGGTGCTGGCTTGGGGCTGTCGATCACCCAATCCATCGTAGAAAATCATCGTGGGAAAATTGACGTACAAAGCAGCTTGGGAACAGGGACCGTGTTTCGCGTCTGGTTGCCTAACGGTTTGAAAGAGGTCCAGAAGACAGAAGTTGTTGGTTGACAATGAGAGAAAACGTCATTTATAATCTGAGACATTCAATAAAACAACCAACACAGCCGTGAAAAGGAAAGTAAAAAAGGGATTTTGACGTCCAGAGAGTTGCCTATTAGCTGAGAGGGCAGCCGCGAACTCTTTTTGAAAGCCACCTTGGAGCTCTGCTTTTGAAAATGCCAAGTAGAAAGCAGCGGATGGCCCACGTTATGGGGCGCATGTCTTTGTAGACAGCACGAGTTTGCCTTTTGTGAGAGAGGCAAAAAAGCTGAGTGGTACCGCGATACCTTCGCCTCAGCAATCAGATTCATGGAAATCATGAGTCTGGTTGCTGGGGCTTTTTGCATTATGAGGTTATGTTAAAAATAAAGAGAAAACTGGAGTGGTGGGGCATGGATCGCTTGAAGCAAAGAGAGCTGTTACACCTGTTGGAAGAAGACAGTCGCATGAGCGCTGAGCAAATCGGAAAAATGATCGGGGAGCCGACCGAGGTCGTTGAGCAGACCATTGCGGCATTGGAAGCTGAGAAGGTCATTGTCAAATATCCAGCGCTGGTGAACTGGGAGCGTGTGGACGATCATCCGTACGTGAACGCCATGATTGATGTGAAAGTGACACCGAAGCGCGATGTCGGCTTTGATGAAGTTGCTGAGCGAATATGCCGTTTCCCAGAAGTGAAGGCTGTTTACTTGATGTCTGGTGCAAGCTATGACTTGTCGATTATTTTGGAAGGCAAAACGATGAAAGAGGTAGCCACTTTTGTTTCGCAAAAGCTGTCCACTCTCGATTCAGTTGTCTCAACAGCTACACATTTTATTTTGAAACGTTACAAGCACGATGGCATTGAGCTGGAAGATCGTGACGAAGATCACAGGATGGTGGTTACGCCGTGAGTACACAAGTCAAAGTTAAAAACCGTTTATCCAATACAGTTCAATCATTGAAGCCATCAGGCATTCGCCGCTTTTTCGATTTGGCAGCTTCGATGGAGGGAGTCATTTCCTTAGGTGTAGGGGAGCCTGATTTTGTCACTCCTTGGCGCATGAGAGAAGCTTCGATTTCTTCGCTGGAGCGTGGACATACAGCTTATACATCCAATGCAGGTATGCTGCCGTTGCGTGTGGAAATTCAGAAATACTTGGAAGAACGTTTTTCTGTCAGCTATCATCCAGAGACAGAAATTCTCGTGACGGTCGGTGCAAGCGAAGCGATTGATATTGCACTGCGTGCCATTCTCGATCCGGGTGATGAAGTGTTGGTCGTGGAACCTTGCTATGTCTCCTATGAACCAGTCATTCGCTTGGCTGGTGGGGTGCCGGTTTTCCTGAAAACAACGATGGAAAACCAGTTCAAGCTGACACCACAAGAGCTAGAGACGCACATCACCGCGCGTACAAAAGCAATCATTTTCTGCTATCCAAATAACCCGACTGGCGGGACTATGACGGCTGAAGAGTGGAAAACACTTCTGCCGATCATTGAAAAGCACGACCTCATGGTGATCTCTGATGAGATTTATGCGGAGCTTACCTACGGTCGAATGCACGATAGTATCGCGGCTCTGCCAGGGATGAAAGATCGGACGATCCTGATCTCCGGTTTTTCCAAAGCGTTCGCGATGACCGGCTGGCGCCTGGGATATGTCTGCGCGTCGCCTGATTTGCTCGCAGGCATGCTGAAAATCCACCAGTACACCATGCTGTGTGCACCGACAATGGCTCAGATGGCTGCATTGGAAGCCCTGCGTCATGGACGTTCTGATATGGAACGAATGATCGAGAGCTATCGTCAGCGCCGCAATTATGTGGTAGATGGATTCCGTCAGATCGGATTGACTTGCCATGAGCCGGACGGAGCATTCTACGCATTCCCGTCTGTAGCTTCTACAGGTCTCAGTTCTTCAGAGTTTGCGGAGAAATTGCTGATGGAGGAAAAGGTAGCTGTCGTACCTGGAGATGTGTTCGGCGAAAGCGGACAAGGGCATATCCGTTGTTCTTATGCAACATCGATGGAGCAGTTGAAGAAGGCTCTGGAACGTATGGAGAGCTTGATGGGACGACTGTCATAACATTTTCCGGGAAATAAAGGGGGGCGGCTTTCGAAGCTGTCCCCTTTTTTCCGAAGCTGGGATGGGCTCCAGAGGCGCTTGACTGGAAATGCGCTTCTTCTTAAGCGGCTGTGGTAAGGGAATAGCTTGAAAGCTGGTGCAAGGGGATGTTTTGCAAGTAGTTCGAGGAGGAGATGCCTAATGATTTCATTGCCAACCCATTTTACCCAAACAATTATGGGCGTACATAAAGAAGACGGGCGTCTCTGGCTCGATTCCTTTCATGAGCTGATTGCTGATTGCGAAGAACGGTGGTCTCTAAAGGTGCTTGAGCCGTTTCCACTCTCCTATAACTTTGTCGCACCAGTTGTGTTTCAGGATGGGAGAAACGCAGTGCTGAAGCTGGGCGTGCCTGGACTGGATTGGCAGAGAGAACTGACGGCGATTCGGGCTTTTGAAGGGCGGGGAATGGTACAGCTACTTGATGCTGACGAGGAAAAAGGGAGTATGCTTTTGGAGCGCATCTTGCCAGGAGAGACACTGGACAAGCTGAGTAACGAAGACGAGCGAATTCAATGCGTGGCTGACGTGATCAAAAGGATGCAGACGCCCATTTCGAGAGTGGGTAAGCTTTCGTCTATGTTTCCGACGATAGCAGACTGGGCTGTGGGACTGGAAAAGATTCGCCCTCATTTCCAAGGGGGGACAGGACCGATTCCCGAGCAAATGGTGGAGCGGGCCATGCAATGGTACAAAAAGCTTCTCTCCACCCAAAAAGAACAGTGCCTGCTGCATGGTGATCTTCATCATGAAAATATTTTGCGAGCAGAAAGAGAGCCGTGGTTGGCAATTGATCCAAAGGGGCTGATCGGGGAGACGGAATACGAGGTGATTCCGTTTTTGCTGAACCATTTGCCAGAGGATGGGGTAGAAGAAGTAATGAAACAGCGGGTCGATGGGCTGACGAAGGCGCTGTTTTTGCAAAAAGAGAGAGTGTTGGCGTGGGCGTATTGCCACAGTGTGCTATCGGCTTGGTGGTTCATAGAGGATTTTGGTGTAGACGGTGGTCGTCTGGTGATGCCTGGAGTTTTTGAGAGACTAATCAATGAGTAGAGGCTTCACCCTGTGGGATGAAGCCTTCTTTATTTTAAATGAATAAATGAGATCTTTCGTGATACGAAATACTAATAGCCAGTTGACTGATTCATAGTGGTAGCAGCGAGATTGTATTGATAAACAGATTCGATTGTTTTTGTTTCGGAGTCAAACAGGTTTGCTTCGTCTTCCATCAGTTCTTTCATCGATGCTTTTCCTAATCTATATTGATCGATTGTTGCCTGATAGCGCTCCAATGCGGTTTCTTTCTTTGTTGTACTTTCCTCTAATGCCTTTCTTGCTGCCAGTACTTTCGTATAGTTGTCACTTACTTCTTGACCGATTTTCTTTTGTATTTTTTGTTTTTGCAGTTCCGCTTTTTTGTGCTCGTTTTTTGCGATTGTACCTTTATGTGTACTGAGTGCGGAATACTCTACCGTGTAATCAATTCTTACTTGGGCAAAGTCTATTTCTGCTTGTGCCTTGATCATCTCAGGACGTTTTTCAAAAGCTTTTGCTTGCAATTGCTCCAGGGAAAGCAGCTCGTGCTGGGTCAGATCAGTAGCGGTCATTTTCCATTGTCTGTCCGCTTTTTCATTCAATAAATCGTTGAGCTTGGCCAATGCTTGTTTGTAGCTGGTTTCAAGGGCAGCAAGATTTTTGTGAGCTTCTGTTTCTTGGGAGTCCAACCAGTACTGCCTTTGCAAGCTTTTCTTTTGCGCTTTGATTTTGGCGTCTAATGATTGGACTTCGAAGAATGCTTTTTGCACTTGCAATTGTATGGTGTTTTTTTGCGTATTCAGGGCGACTTCATCGACAACCACTTCTTTGACCGCTTTGGCTGCGTCTTCGAATTTCTTTTTTGCATCAGCCAGAGTCATGATGTCGGCTTTTTTGATTTCTTCTTTTTCTCTCAGTGTGATGGAAGTTTCGTACTTCGTAGTATCTAAGTCAAGCCGAAGCACCTCCAGATCAACGCTGTTCTTTATTGCTTGTTCGACTGCGAAATCTAGCGACAAAAGGGAAATGTCCGTCTGTTCAGCAGTGGCCACGAGTGGTGCGGCCAGAGCCATATGGGCGCCACCTGTGAGGAGAGAAGTGACTAATGTTGTGCTGTAAATGTGTTTGAAGAGCCTGGATTTCATGGGGCAACCTCCTGATCATATGTGCAAGAATTTGATAACGATTCTCATTATCAAATCCATGAAAAGTATATATTTCCAATAGAATTTCGTCAATAAGAAAATGTTTTTTCATCAAGTTCTTGGTCAGAAATCCAAAAGGAATCCCCTTCAGGAAAAAGGCAAAGTGAGACATCTGCCTGTTTCCCCAAAGGGGATTTGTTCTTCGTGATGGGAAAGAACTATTCTTTGTCCCTGTTTTCTTTTTTTGCCGCAGCCGTCTTTGTAGTTTGGTCCAATGTCCCTTCCTTTGGTGTAAGGGAATAACCATGCATATTGCTTCCGTTATAACCCATGTCCGGTTTTTCCTTTGAGTTGCGATCAGGCATTTGCGTCCCCCTTATTTTGTCCAGTGGGTTCAGAGTCTTGCTGCACATATGGATTGTCGACGTCATTTGGTTCCTTGTCTAGATTGGTTCGGATTGCGAGTATTGGGCTTGTCGGAGGTTTAGCGATCAGTCTGTCATCCAGTTGTTTAAAATCAGGCAGGTCGTTTTCGCGATTGTCATCCATGTTCGTCTCCTCCTTTACGGGTTAGTATGTCCACCACTTGCCGGTCAATTTCCTTAACTGGAAAAGGAAATTGACTGGTACTACACACGAAAAAACAGCCCCAGTCCCAGAAAGTTCGGGCGGAGGCTGTGACGATCATCTTTGTGCAGTTAACTCGTTTTCTTGGCCAGAACCTTCATAAAAGAGGCCAGATTCGTTTGTAGCAATGGTGTGAAGGTAGAAAAGGAAGCATTTTCAGCGAGCGTATTTATTTGACGAACAAATTCAGTGGCGTCCTTTGTATTTACATTCTCAAAGCGGTTAGCGATTTTTGTATTTTTTAAATCGGAGAGAAGCGTAGCTTGTTCGTTTCGGTATTGTGCGATCCAGTCTGGACGATGTTGCAGCTTTTTGACGAATTGAATCAGCATGCTTACTTTCTCTGTTTGATTGGTTGTAGCAGCTTGCATTTTTTTGTAGGCCTCCGGGTCGTACCGCTCCATCAGCTTGGACGGATTAACATAGTCGTTCGGCGCTCCATGTGGTTTTTGCGGAAGCTCTACGTAGCTGACACTGCCAGTTGCAGGGTCGACCTTTCGTGTTTTGGCAACGCCAGCAAGCAGATGCAGGGTATCCAAAAATTCAGCAGCATTTTTTTCATCAACCATGTATTGGTCCGCCAAAAATTTACCTTGGGTTAAACCCACTTCTACCAAACCGGCTCTTTCTTCATCGGTGTAGGTGGATTGGGAGTTGAAAAAATTTTGCTCCAGGATGTGGTCAAAAGCTTTGCGAGCCTCGGGTGGTTTATCTGCGAACATTTTATCCAAACGCTCATTAATCTCTGTGCTAAAGAAAAATTGGACGCTGTGATGTTCGATGGCATCAGCAGGTAGCTCGCGTGCCTTGTGTGAACGAAGGTCTACAGTATCGGACTTGGGCAATCCCAGACTAGTTCCTGTCACCATTTTGGGTGCAGGTTGGTTGGGGGGGGTAGGTAGCGGGTATTCGATTGGATTTGCATGTTCTACTCTCCTCACATGGATTCATGTTCAGTCGTGATGGCAGGAGATCTTGTTACCTTTTATCGGATGACTGCTATGAGTTGTGAGAACGGAAGGAAACGGATCTCAATTGCTCCTTGTCTATACTATCGGCTGTTTTTGGTCAGTTTTTAATATGCTGGCAAACAGGAAAAAGGACTCCCGTTCAGATAACGGAAGTCCGTATTTTTTTCTTCGATTATTTCGTGTATTCATCCATGCTGAAGTCTACTTGTTCTAGAGGGACGAGCTTGGTTTTTTGGGTGATTTTATAAGCGAGCCAAATGATTAAGAAGAGTGGCAGGCCAATGTAAGAGACCATGACGCCATACCAGTCGACTGTTCCACCGATGAACGCAGAGTAGTTTTGCCCGAAAATAACGATACAGCAAATGATAAAGGCAAAAATCGGTCCAAACGGGAACCACTTTGCCCGATAAGGCAATTCGCTTAAGTCACGACCCTGAGCGATAAACGCTTTGCGGAAACGATAGTGACTAATGGCAATTCCCAGCCAAGCGATGAAGCCTGACATACCGGAAGCATTCAAAAGCCATACATACACTTCGCCTTCCCCAAACAGAGAGGATAGAAAAGCAAGGGCGCCGATGAGCGCAGTCAAGATCAAGGCATTGATCGGTACGCCGTTACTTGTTACTTTTGCGAACCATTTTGGTGCGTTTCCTTCTTTCGCCAAATTCCACAGCATGCGTGTAGAAGCATACATGCCAGAGTTACCAGCAGACAATACAGACGTGAGAATAACGGCATTCATGACGGATGCCGCAAAAGCAAATCCGGCATTTTCAAATACAATCGTAAACGGACTGATCGCAATATCTGTAAGGTCGCCACTGATCAGATTTGGATTATCGTATGGAACCAATAACCCGATGATCAAAATAGCGAGGATGTAGAAGAGTAGGATGCGCCAAAAAATTTGACGGATGGCCTTTGGAATGTTGCGGGCAGGGTCTTCGCTCTCCCCAGCTGCGACACCAACGAGCTCTGTCCCTTGGAATGAGAATCCGGCAATCATAAAGACACCGAGCAGGGCCATGAAGCCGCCATTGAATGGCGCGTCGCCTTTGGTGAAGTTTTGGAAGCCGACTGCTTGGCCGCCCATAATGCCAAAAATCATCAACACACCTACGATAATAAAGACGATTACTGTTACTACTTTAATCAAGGCGAACCAATATTCAGATTCTCCATAGGCTTTCACAGACAGGAGATTCAAGGCAAACAGCAATCCGAGGAACAAAGCGCTCCACACTATCGCTGGGGTATCCGGGAACCAATATTTCATAATGAGTGCGGAAGCTGACAGCTCGACGGCAATGGTAATGGCCCAGTTGTACCAGTAGTTCCAGCCGAGAGCAAAGCCGAGAGATGGATCGACGAACCGTGTGGCATACGTCGAAAACGAACCGGATACAGGCATGAAGGCTGCCATTTCCCCCAAGCTGGTCATTAAAAAGTAAACCATGATACTAATGGCGAGATAGGCGACTAAAGCTCCACCTGGTCCGGCGGAATGGATCGAGCCTCCACTCGCTAGAAACAATCCCGTCCCAATCGAGCCGCCGATAGCGATCATCGTCAGGTGTCGGGCTTTTAAACCACGTTGCAATTGATTTTGTGACATAAGCTGCTTGCACGACCTTTCATGATTTTTGAGAAGGAAGGTCGGAAACGAAAAAACCGCCATAGCCAAAAAAATGGCATAGGGCGGTATCATCCAATCCCCACCAAGCCTTCACTGAAGATAGCTCACCACGTTTGCTTGGCATGCAAACGTGACAGTTCTGCCTCTTTCGAGTACAGCCCCAACCCAATCGCACAGAGACGCGATATGAGCTTCGGCGGATTTTCCTTACCTGGAGTCATTGATTTTCTCTGAATCTCGTACAGGATGATATAAAAGCCGCGACCTCTATCCTCACCGTGAAAGATGAGGATAACATGTATGAAGTTATGTGATTCATCAACTATAAAGGATTGTTTATGATTAATCAATGTGAAATTTTGTTATTCAAAAGAGCGTCTGGCAGGCCAGGAGCCTTGCAGCTTGCGAATTTGGACGATTTGTCCCGTATGAAACGCATCATGCAGGACAAGACTCATCACGGTTTGGTAAATGGGCGTATAGGTAGCCGTCTGGTTTAACTCCTCATCCGTCAGCAAGGAGAGCTTTTCATGAATGTGGCGATGGACGCTTTCCATGCCCAAGAGGGTCGCTTGCCAAGCGTCTTCGTCATCCGGAGCGCCGGACGGGATGAAGGTATCATCGTTTGTCTCAGCGGAGCCAGGAAATTCAGTGCCCAGTAGACGATGCAACAGGCGTTCTTTGTAATAAAGAAGGTGGCTGACGTTTTCCCAGATCGTGTTGGCTGCTTCTCCCACAGGGCGCCAGCTGGCCTCCGCTACTGATACTCCGGAAAGCGCTTCTTTTAAGGGAGGATACCAGTCTTCCTTGTCATACGTACATTCCCATCCGTGCAAAAGCAAATCCTTCCGATTCATACGCTTCCTCCTCGTCTGTGAAACAGATTGATGAAACGCTATAATAGCAATAAGTAATGAAGGTGTAACTAGTTAACTTAATTACGGTAGTTACAAATAGAGATTACCATATCCTGTATGTTCACACAAGAGAGAAAAATGAAGGGTTTAGTCAGGAGAGTTGATGACATGGACTGGCTTTGTATCGATTTTTTAAATAGTGATTGGCGGGATTGGCGTGGTTCTGGTCGTGGGGAAAATCGCTTGGAGAACCAGGAATGGCTATCATCCTTTTTGCAAACATACAAGCTAACCGCTCCGTTGCCAATGAATGAGGAGTTTGCCGATTCACTTTTGCAACTGCGCCAACGTTTGCGACGTATACTGGAGGCCGTTATCCGTGGAGATCGAATCCAAGAGGAGGACCTTGAGGAATTGAACAGAGCTTTGGCTCTCGCCCCTTTTCATATGCAGGTGTTGTATGTAGAAGAGGAGGGCAGCTACAGGCAAAAGCAATCCAGCTCAACAGAGGGGTGGCCCCTCGTCATGGCACAAATTGCAGCTTCTTTCGCGGAGTTGCTTGCCCCGCAGCATCTGGAGCGAATCAAAATATGTGACAACGAGGATTGCCGCTGGGTGTTTTATGATGAAAGCCGCAACCGGGTGCGCCGCTGGTGTGATGACAAAATGTGCGGAAACCTGATGAAGGTGCGCCGTTTTCGCGAGCGGCAGAAGGAAAAAGACTAATGAAGCCATTACCAACAACCGTCGGGCTATTGTCTCTGACGGTTTTTTCTATGTTTGAGACATAATAAGTAGCATATACATGGGAACGGAAACGAGGTAGGTGGGATGAGTCAAGCACGCAAAAAGTGGTTTCAGGCACTCGTATTGGTGACACTTGGAGCGGTTTGTCTGGCTATATGGTATTTACAACCATATCAGCCTGATCAGGCTGCGTTAACGGCCATGCAAGGCGGTGAAGGGATTACGGTCATGGATACGAATGACTGGATTATTTTCCAAGGCGGGGAGTCACGCGAACCGGGACTCATCTTATATCCGGGAGCACTGGTCAAACCGGAGAGCTATGCACCGATTGCCCGTGCCTTGGCAGGATCCGGCTACCATGTTTTTCTCGCACGAATGCCGCTGAATTTGGCTGTAAGTGATATGACGCGAGCCACACAAGTATTGAAGGCGTACCCAAATAAAACGTTTGTCATCGGAGGACATTCGCTTGGTGGTACTATGGCAGCTCAATTCGCAGCAAACCACCCGGACCGAATCAACGGCGTGTTTTTACTGGGAGCGTATCCGAACAGTCAGGGGAACTTGAAGAAGGTGAATTTACCTGTACTGTCTTTGCTCGGGTCTCGCGATGGAGTGATCAATATCGAAAGGTTTATGGAGAGCAAGCAATATTTGCCAGATCGTACCGTGTACATGTCCATAGAAGGAGGGAATCACTCCCAGTTCGGAAGCTATGGATCGCAGGAGGGCGACCAGCCCGCTGCCATTACCCCGCAGGAGCAGTGGCAGCAAACGGTGGCAGCAATCAAGGATTGGCTGCTTAATGAGGTTACGATGATGAACGTGGAATAATACCGGATACAACACCTGTAATGCGAATGTTTTCCGAGGGGAGTAGCATGGGGGTGTCTTGCTCACGTGTGGTTGTAAACAGACATTCCAATGGATTGACGTCTGCTGCGATGCGCACAAGGAACTGCCCCTCCTGTCGGATCAAAACAGGTCTGTCTTTTACAGGCTCCATCGAAAAGTCTGAGATCAAGAGAGCATCTCCGGGAAAAATACCGAGACCACGAAGGCCATCATCTCGCATGATGAGAGCAAAGCGGGCCACGTGATAGCTGGCTACCTGCAAGGAGGGTAATAGCGACAGCTCATCGTCTTGGTCCAAGGCGAGATCAAAAAAATGAGTCGTGAATGCATCTCCGGCAATAAAGACTCGTTTCATCAGGTATCGCCTCCTACATAATAGCGTCGTTAATTACCCATAGACGGGAAAGCCTTTGGCATACAGTCTGCTCAGTATGCGCTCAAAACGGGCGCGAGCAAGAGGCATCGGCACCTGAAAGCGCTGAGCCAACATAGCTGGAGCGTTATATCGCGAGCAATCGGCAAGCAGGGGGCTCATCATGTAGATAGGAAGCAGCAAATGCTCGGCAAAATGATTCGCCTGCGATTCTTGCCAGTCAATCATCCATTCGCTGCTCTGGGGCTGAATGCCTTCATGAAGGAGCAAATGTCCGAGCTCATGCGCGATTTTAACCCGCTGGGTAGCCGGATCGAGTCGCTCGTCCACCGCAATGACATAACGTCCCGCAGAAAAGGGATGCGCGTGTGCACGACTCCTGCCGCAAATGTGATGGATCTCGATGCCGTACGTCTCGCACAGCAGATGCAGATCGATTTGTTCGGGCTGGTCGATGCCGTGATGCTGAAGCAACAAGTACACGCGACTCTCGAGCCATGTTTGCGGTTCGCAGATTTCTTTCAAAAGGGAGTGAAGCATCAAGGACCTCCTAAATGAATGGTGAGGAACGTGCGTTCTGTTTTGCGCTGAAAAGAAAACCCCGCACTGGGGTTATTTTTATTTTTTTTTGATGTCTTCCGTGATGTCAAACAAAGACGGAGGTCGTTCCTCGCGTACTTTACGGACTTTCCACTGTTTCTTCAAGTCGTACCAGTAGCGACGAATTTCTTTTTTCTCCTCTTCCGAAGCGTCCAGATACCCGTCTAGGAAATAGTAGTCGTCCGGGTCATCGATCTTTTCCTGCAAGAGCTCGTCCAACGAACGTTTATTAGTCTGCTCAGTTGCGGGGAGAATATAGGCCGTGACTTCATCTGTGCGGCCCAACAACCAATCGGTCGTGACGTCCAGCACATCAGCCAATTGCCGCAGCATGTCATTCGGTGGTGTGCTGTGGTTGTTCTCGTAGTTACTGATCGTCCCCTTGGTCGTGCAGACATGCTCTGCCAACTCTTCCTGGGTCAGACCTTTTGTCTTACGAGCTGTGCGTAAGCGCTGAGATAGCATGAGCGTGCCAGTCCTTCCTGTGAGGATGTACAAATTTATTGTACTAAATGAGAATGAAAAAGAAAAGTATGGATATTAATTTTGTTTTCAACGAATTATGTACAAGCCTTTTGTACAAAATACAGATAAGGACGATGTAGGAACGCACGTTCTGTACAGTGACAAAGGGGAGATCAAACATGGAAGATCAAGTAACAACCGTATTACTTCAGCAAGGGCCATTTGCTGCTTTGTTTGTCTGGTTGTTGTTTTATATTATGAGAGCAAATCGCGAGCGCGAGGGGCGTTTACAAGACTTGTTGGACAAATACAGCGACAAATATGATCTGATCCTCGAGGAATTGCGCGAGATCAAAGGAAAAGTGAAGAAATAACGCTTTTTGACATCAAACCTTCTGATGAGCGTGACGAATACGAATCCATTACTTATGTTGCCCGATTCCTTGAAGAGCTTATTCAGCAAGGGGGACAAATTGTTGCTGTCTGTACCAGACCTTGATCGGCCTTTAGCCCTTCAAGGTCCTTTTTTACTTGCTGTGTCCTTTTCCCCATTCACACGAATTCCGTAATTTTCCAATAAAAAGAACAGATTAACCATCTTTGAGACACGTCTGAAGTATCAGATGGAGGAGTGACATTTTCCCTAAAAACTGGTGGTAATATAGTGATTTAACAGTTAATGAAACGATCTGTGATATAATTCCATTAGTACCATTTTTTAAAAGGAGCGAAGAAATGAATAACGTATTTAACAATGAAACAGAATATCTAGAGGAGTTTAGAATAAAGCCTGATTTGTTAGATTCAGAGAATAGGAAATACAAAAGAGATGAAAAACAACTAGAAGCTCTTAAGATGGCATTAGATATTAGAAAGTTTGAAATAGATATGTACTGGAAAAGAGCAACATATTTCTGGACATTTATTGGAGCCTCATTTGCAGGTTACTTTGTGTTAATAAACGGAAATGTAAATGCTGCAGAAAGGCTTCACTGGGGACATATTTTAATTGTGAGTATATTAGGGTTCCTTTTTTCATTTAGTTGGTTTTTGGTAAATAGGGGAAGCAAGTTTTGGCAAAACAACTGGGAAAGGCACGTTGACTATCTTGAAGACGATATTATGGGACCTTTATATAAAACAGTAACTAATCCAAACAGAAACAATTATTTGAATCCTTTCTCGGAATATCCATTATCTGTATCAAAAAATAAATCAGCTTTTAAGTTTAGCTGTAACAGTTATTTGGGCTATTTTGATAAATGAATCTTTAAGATGTGCTTACCCACCACTTGGATTTTTGTTCAGTACACTTATAGAAATCATCTTTATTGGTATCATCCTAATGATATATTATTATACTTGCAGAAGTAGGCTAGTTGAAAAAGGGTTTAATGATACAGAAGCTATTTTTGTAAAAAGAAAAATAAAATGATTAATTTCAAAGTTGATTTCTACTATTGATACCTCAATCACCCGCCACGTATTTTTGTGCGGGTTTCTTCTGTTTGAATTCGGTTTGAGTTTTTAGAATACTGTGTACATGTTGTTTTAGATAAAACTTTGTAGGACATGAATGCTATAGAGATTACTAATTTTTTCAATCATGATATAGGTATTAAATAATCTCTCAAGAACAAGGAGGTCTACTTTTGTTATACGGAAAAAGACAATCATTAATCAGTCCATTGCAGAGCAATGAATTTTATATGTATTTTTCTAATCCAGAAATGAAGGCAATGACCAATCATTTTATTCAGTATCTTCAAGGCAATGCAGATGGATGTTATGCAGTGGGAGGACCAAAAGGATCTGGTAAGAGTACATGGGTAGAATTTGTTATTAATCGTGTGCAGAATAGATCAAAGATTACACCAATCACGGTGAATATGGGAAATCATTCTGGAAGTTTTATTGCTACTTTAACCAATGCAATGTATCATTCGGACTTTAGAGAAAATATTGATAAAAACAGTAATGATGTACTAGATAACCTTTATAATTTTTGTTTTTCCAAAATGAATATAACAACGAGGGTAGGAGAAAAAGGAACAGAGACTGGTGAATCACTAAATCAAACTAGAAGCTCTCTTAAATTGCTTCTGGTTGCGAAATTGTTTGGCCTAGAAGGGAGGGGAGGGAAAGAGGTGGCAGTAACTCAACAAGAAAAAGAAGCATTGAGTATTGAAGATTCAAGACAAGTAGAATATAATCGATCTTTTGATGATGAATATCTACTTCTTCAATTTCAACATTTGATTAAATATTTATCTCAGCAAAATCATAATCTAGTTTTCGTCTTAGATGAGTTGGATAAAAAGGATGAGTCTTTTATTATCTCCTTATTTGATCAGTACAAGGAATTACTCATTGGTTCGAGAGTCAAGTTTGTGATGATTATTGGACAATCAACTTTCAGTAAGCTATTTGGTCCTGAGAAAGATTGTTTAGATGGCTACGATCAATACTTCGTAGATTCCTATTACATTGGTTTATTAGATTGGGAGAGTTTTATCTTATTTACTTCCAGAAAATTAGGCATGACTAAAATTGAAGATATAAAACTTCATTATTTTCGAACATTAGGTCTCTATAGAACGACTATCATACCGCATAAATACCCGGAAATAATTTTGGAAAGCGATCATAGTCTTCATATTGCAGATTGGATTATAAAAATATTTATGGACTATAGAATAAAACGTATACCTAAAATTGTATTGGATGTAATGAAAATTAAAATCAAAAAGTGGATTGAACATTTATCAATTGTTGAGAAATTGACTTCAGAGCAAACGGAAGAATTTCTTTCTCGAAATGTACCGAAAGAATATTTAGTATATTTAAATCAGTTTTTTGTTTGCTTAAAGGAAAATACCAATTCGAATAAGAGGATTATTACCTATGGGTATGACTTAGTTAATATAACCGATTCTAAACTGTATTTCTTTTTCAATCATAACTTAATCCAGGAACATGCCGTTAAACAGGATGTGTGGAAGGTATCTAAATACCATTATCTTTGGAAAAACTATAGCAACGGTCTTCTTGCTAAAGAGATGTCTGACATTGTTGAACTATCATACAGAGAGCATCCAAGATTAGGTGAAAATAAGATTGTAAACTTGATAAATAGTTCTCGATCTAATTTGATTAGCGTTTTAACATTTAGTAAATATGGCGGTTATTGTGGTGAGATAGGTTGTGCCTACTCTTGTGTTGCAGTAATCGATGAAGAGATTGGACAAGTAGCTTATATAGTAGATAACTTCAGCCATTCATACGAATCAACAATTTATTGGAAAAAAGTACAACAAGAACTAAATGCACTTAAGATTGAACCTATTCATTTGACTATTGAAAATACTCCTCTTAAAAATAGTCTTCATATTATCTTCAAAGAGCTTTATAACAAAATGCAATAATTAAATATTACCAGACCTTGATCGGCCTTTAGCCCTTCAAGGTCCTTTTTTACTTGCTGTGTCCTTTTCCCCATTCATACGTCTTCCAAAATAACTTACTAATACTTAGCAAAAAGGAGCAGCATGACTATGCATTTACCCGTTGTCTACTCAACCATCTGTGAAAAAGCATTACAGAAAGTACTTCAGGAAGCATATCCAACTGAACAAATACAATCGGTACACTACATGCTTCGGGCATGAACGATACGTACCTCGTGGAGACAATCGTTCAAAAACGAATATTCAGGCTGTATCGCAGCGATTGGCGAACAGAGGAAGCAGCAGTCGCTTTCGAGATGGAGCTGTTGCTTCATTTGAACAGACAAGGAGTATCTGTTTCTGTGCCAATTGCGGACGGCTCAGGAAAGCATGTCTTGAGATTGCAAGCAACAGAGGGCAATCGCTTTGGTGTGTTGTTCACGTATGCCTGTGGCAAGGAGCAGGAGATCGATAGCGAGGAACTGAGCGCACGGTTTGGCAGAGCCGTTGCTGAGTTGCATGTCAAAGCAGAAGGTTTTTCCACACAACAAGCTCGCGAGGTGTGGGACGCCAAGCTGAACGAGCATATCCGTGCGGGACTAGACTGGGGGATTTGCCACGGAGACCTTCAAGGGAATTTTAATACGAATTTTTGCGAGGACAACACCTATACCCACTTTGATTTCGACCTGTGCGGATATGGCTGGAGGGCGTATGATCTGGCCGCTTTCAAGCTGAGCCGAATATTGATCGAAGAAGATGACGAATTGGTGGAGTCGCTGTGGAATGCTTTCCTAAAAGGATATACCGAAGTTCGTCCCTTATCTGAAAACGATCAGGCTGCGGTGTCGCTTATGACAGGCATTCGCCAATTGTGGCTAATGGGGCTGTGCATGCATGATCCTCATATCATGGGTAGCAGCGAATCGGATGATGCTTTCGTGAATGAGAAGATGGAGTTTTTCAAAAAATATTTTGCGTAAACGAGAAGTATTTTGCAAGGCGTTGTCAGAAAAACATGCGACCCGAAGTCAATGATAGGTAAGCCATACATTGACGAGAAAGAGGGAGAAAAGCATGCTATCTTATATTGGAAGTGGCCACTACTGCTACGCAAATTCATCATCAATGCTTTTGGAGACAATTGGGGAAAAGGTATCGCCTGCCGTACTCGAGGTACTTTCCGGCGTGGGAGTCGGAGCCATCTGGTATGAGGAGCAAAAAGTCATTTATTTCGGACAAGTGATTCCTGACCGTGGTGTCAGTCATGCGCTAGAACTGCTTGGTTTTCGTTGGACGGAAAGATCAGGAGATGCGGAGGGCGAGCCACCGTTGGCGGAATTACGGCGCGATTTGGAAAAGGGTCCCGTGTTGCTCGGACCGCTTGATATGGGCTACCTGACGTATAACCCAAATGCTCAGTACTTGGGTGGCGCTGATCATTTTGTTCTTGCGTACGAGATGGATGATCAAGCGATCTACGTGCATGATCCCGCAGGTTTTCCTTTTGTCAGCCTGCCGTTGTCTCAGTTTGTCTTGGCGTGGAAGGCTGAGAAAATTTTTGATAGCCTCTTTTCCTATCATTATTGGACTGCACCAAAGCGTGTAGGCAGTCCGACAGAGGAGGAGCTGGTTGCAAATGCGCTTCGTTTATACCAAGGGATCTATCAGGAAAGCGCAGCAGCTGAGCCAAACCCTTCGATCCTATACGGAAAGGAAGCGATCTTGCGTGTAGTGAAGCGGATGGAAGATGAAGGTGGACTTTCGCCAGCGGAAATGGGCCACTTATCCTATTTTGCTTTCCAGCTAGGGGCGAGGCGAGCGCTGGATTTCGCTGGATTTTTCTCGAAGCATGAACCAGAGCTGGCGGCGATCAAAGAGAAGCAGGCGAAGCAATTCGGACGTTGTCACACACTAACCGTAGAAAAGAATGAGAAAGAGCTAGCAGATGCCATGCGCGTGCTGGCAGATATCGAAGAAGAATTTTGCCAAGCGGTTTGCGCCAAATAATATCGTTCCCCAAGTGAGTAAGCAACGCTCCTTGGGGGTTTTTCTTTAATTTAAATATTATTACTTTTTTATGATTCATGACAATCTCATCCCGGATGTGTTACCTTGTTATTCATTAGTCCACGTAAAAGAGACATAGTCCATTCCACGTGGACAACATTTACCAACACGTAACGGGGGTTCAAGTCATGAAACAGCTAGGTTTACTACCCAAAATCCTCATCGCCATTGTCCTCGGGATCGGGATCGGCTCCATTTCGCCGATTTGGGTTGTGAAAGGATTGGCTACATTTAGTGGCCTGTTTGGAAATTTCCTCGGATTTGCGATTCCGTTGATTATCATTGGATTTATCGCCCCAGGCATTGGTGAGCTGGGCAAAGGGGCAGGGCGTTTGCTTGGGATAACCACGGGGGTTGCTTACTTGTCTACGATCCTTGCAGGAGCGATTGCTTATTTGGTCAGTACGAGTATTTTTCCACACATTCTTGAGGTAGGTGGACTGGCTAATCAGTATGCCAACCCGGAGAAAGCACTGGTGAAGCCATTCTTTACCGTGGACATGCCGCCGATTGTAGGTGTGATGACAGCATTGTTGCTCGCCTTCACCCTTGGTCTAGGAGCGACTGTCATCAAAGGGAACGCGCTGCAAAATGTGATGGTAGACTTGAGAGATATCGTAGAGAAGCTGATCGCTTCCGTCATTATCCCGTTGCTTCCATTACATATCCTGTCTGTATTTTCCAACCTGACCTATGGTGGACAAGTCACCATGATTTTGTCCGTGTTCGTTAAAGTTTTCGTTATGATTATTGCCTTGCATCTATTCTATCTATTCGTGCAGTACTTGATAGCGGGCCAGATGGGACGCAAAAACCCATTCACGCTGATGAAAAATATGCTTCCCGCTTACTTCACAGCGATTGGGACACAATCATCTGCGGCCACCATTCCTGTGACACTGAATCAAACCAAGAAAAACGGTGTGAGCGAAAAGATCGCAGATTTCGTCGTTCCACTCTGTGCGACGATCCATCTTTCCGGAAGCACGATTACGCTTGTCAGCTGTTCCATGGCAGTCATGATGCTAAATGACATGACGACATCCTTTAGCGTGATGTTTCCGTTCATCTTGATGCTGGGCGTAACGATGATCGCCGCACCAGGTGTGCCGGGCGGAGCAGTCATGGCAGCACTCGGATTGATGGAGTCCATGCTCGGATTTACTACCACGTTGACTTCGTTGATGATTGCTCTGTACATCGCGCAGGATAGCTTCGGTACCGCTTGTAACGTAACGGGTGATGGTGCGATTGCGGTGATTACGGATCGTTTGAGCGAGGAGAAAGCAGCTTAAAATCTGCTTGAAAGATGTATGTGGAAAAGAGGCCCGTCCCTTTGGGGATGGGGCTTTTTTGTTATCCTTCGACAAAAAGTCAATACAATTTACAAAAATCAACAAATAAGTTCAAAAAACTTTATTTTTTGACATAATTTGAAAACGATGGTACATTCAGTTTATTCCATAATATAGGAGGCAATCATTGTGAAAAAAATCCTACTAGCATTGACACTTGTGTTTGCTGTATCGTCCTCAGCTTTTGCTGCAAGCTCGGAAACAGAGTCGAACAATACTTTCGAAACAGCTAATTCATTGGCGGTGGACTCTAGTATTACAGGTCAAGTTGACAAAATTGATGATGAAGATATTTTTGTTTTTGTAGCTAACAAAACTGGACAAGTACGTGTTTTACTTACAGCACCAACTGGGGTTGCAGCCGTCGGTTTATATGACTCTGACACTTCATATATTCGAAATGCTATCCTAGATATGCCAATGGATATTGAAGTAGTGGCTGGTCAAAAGTATTATCTTAAAGTATTGAGACTTGGTGAAACTGTCAACTATAGTTTGTCTGTTAATAATCTATAATTCATTTCGAATATGAGACAAGATAGCTCCTTTCTATAGCCAAGCTTGGGATAGAAAGGGGCTATTTTGGATATATACAGGTACAGTTGCAAAAGATTAACCCTTGGTTTTCGTGGGGATTTTTTTCACTCAATTTCCCCCGTTTCCAACTAGTGAGAATTATATTATCATTGGGTATAATTCCATCATTCTACTTTTTGCGAAAAGGGGAATACATAACGCAATGTTTAACGAACGGAAAGCGTTACAAATGACATTGCAGGCCATGCTAGAGCAACGTATGGCACTGCGTCGACAGTATGTCGATCAGGACAAGCAGTTGGGAGCTGACATCAAGCAGCTTTTGAGCCGCATTCGCGAGTTGGATAACGAAGCAGGGATCGGAGACGCTGAAAGCTCAGAGGATGAAACTATGCCAACAGAGGAATTTTCCGACGATCTGATGAAGCGAATGAAGGTGAGAAAGGCGCACATTCGTCACGATTATTTGGAAGTTGCGAAGCACATCGAAAACCTGTTACGGGAAGCGATGTCTCCGATGTCATTGGTTGATCTCTGCTCCGTTTTGAAAGCACGGCACCAGGTTGAGTTTGCGAGTCCCTACATTGGTGTACAGAAGTCATTAAAGTATCTACCCCAAGTAAAAGTAGAAAAGGACGGGCGGAAACTGATTTTTTCACTCTAGGCAACCAGGGTGGATAAGCAGTTTCACGGGAGGCAAGACCCAAAAAAGGCGATGTGTCTATGCACAATCGCCTTTTGGTGTCTATTGATTTACTTGCTTATTGCAAGAAGGACTTGAGCATCCAGATGTGTTTTTCCAGACTACTGCGGATTCCCAACAGCATATCGGCTGTCGCTTCATCGTCGGCTTGGTCTGCTGTTTCCATAGCCAGCTTCAGCTCATCTACAAGAATGGAGAAGTCTCTCGCGATTGTTTCTACCATTTGCTCAGCTGTTTCGCTTCCTTCTGCTTCGGTGATGCTCGCTGTGTTCAGACATGCAGCCAAAGTCGCTACAGGCTTTCCACCGATGGAGAGGACACGCTCAGCGAGGGAATCGAGATTCGCTGCTGCTTCGTTGTACAATTCCTCAAATTTCGCGTGGAGTGTAAAGAAGTGAGGTCCTTTTACATTCCAGTGAAAATTGTGTAGTTTCGTATAGAGGACTGTCCAGTTCGCCACTTGTTTATTTAATACGCTATAGAGTGTGTTTTCCATCGAGAATCTCTCCTTGTTTATAATTATTATTTGTTTAAACTTATTATAAACTAATAAGGATTATTGTCAACACCCAGGAGGAAATTTATGCAGCAGCTGCGTATCGGTGCGGTTATTTTAGCGGGCGGAAAAAGCAGCAGAATGGGCTCGCCAAAGCAAAACTTACTGTGGAGGGACGGAACCTTTTTAACAGAGCTAGTAAAAGAAGTACAAGCGGTTGGCTTGTCTTGTATCATTGTAGCGAACGATTTTTCGGACACTCAAGTGACACAAAAGGAACAAATTGATGAACAGCCCGTCACAATTACACCTGATCTGGTACCATCCTGCGGCCCTGTCAGTGGACTGGTTACTGCCTTTCGCGTAAGTTCCGAGGATGCTTTGTTGGTATTGTCCTGTGATCTTCCTTTTATGGACCGTGTGCAAATAGCCAAACTCATTGAATTTGCGATGGAGAGAAACGATTGGGATGTGATTATCGCCCAATCAGAGGGACGAATCCATCCATTATGTGCAGTGTACCATCGGAGAACACAGGCGAACTGGGAGCAGGCGCTGTTGCATGGACAGCGAAAACTGATGCGGACTTTAGATGAGCTGCGCGTGGTGCCCTTGCCTGATGAATGGTTGGACCCTTGGGCTGTTTTTAATGTCAACACGCCTGAAGAGTACGAACAGGCAAAAATTGAAGAAAAACGCAGAAAGACAGGACATGCTTGAGACGTGTCCTGTTTTTTGTTTGGAAAAAAGGGGCTCTTCATAGGGGGCTATCATACAAGCGTTTCTCTGGACAAACCGTATGAATAGTAGTGATGGCTAACGAAAGGAGGGAGCGCAATGACAAGAAAGTGCAAAAAACAGGGCAAACACCACGGTCACCACTGTTGCGGCAAAAAACACGACAGGTATTACGACCACCACTGTTGTGGCAAAAAACACGACAAATATTACGACCACCACTGTTGCGGCAAGAAACACGACAAATATTACGACTACCACTGCTGCTGCAAGAAACACGACGATTACTACGAGCCTCACTGCTGCTACAAAAAACACAGTCATTACGATGAGCCGCATTGCTGTTGCAAAAAGCATGAACCTTGCCAGGATCACTGCTGTTGCTGCAAACGCGATGATTGCAAATGCTTTGAAAAACATGACCATCACTGTTGTAAGAAGCATGACATAGATGATGAAGACGAAGATGACGACGACGAAGATAAAGATGAAGAAGATGATGAGGACGAAGATGATGACGACCACTGCAAGCATCACAAAAAGAAACATGGCTGCTGCAAATAAAAAATTCCCACGTACAAAGAACAAAAGCCCGAGAGGCTACCTCGGGCTTTGAGATTACCAGATGAGAAAAACATAGAAAAGCGGGAAGGCTCTAAGCTTGTCCCGCTTTTGATTGATTCCTCCTTTAAGGTAGGAGGATTCTCTTTGCTTGTGTATACACGTTCATTTTGTCATTGCGGATAAATCCGACTGCGGTGAGCTTCAGCTCATCTGCCAGCTGCAGGGCGAGATCAGTGGGAGCGGACTTGGACAAAATGATGCCAGCACCTATCTTGGCAGCCTTGAGCAGCACCTCAGACGAGATGCGTCCACTGAATACAAGAATTTTGTCCGTGGTGGAAATGTTATCTCGCAAGCATTTCCCATAGATCTTGTCGAGAGCATTGTGACGTCCGATGTCGGAGAACTGAAGCAAAACTTCATCCGGTGTACAGAGGGCTGCATTGTGGACGCCACCTGTTTGGCGGTGGATCTCAGACGACGTTTGCAATTCTTTCATCAGGCGCATGCATTGAGCGGGAGTGACCGTTGTTGTGCTTTCAACGGGCTTTGCTGTGCGCGCATCGCTAAAAAAGTAAAAGGATTGTCTGCTTTTTCCGCAGCAGGAAGTAATTCTGCGTTTGGAGTAAAAGCTTTGCGACAAAATCGTTTCTTTATGCAAATCAACGTAGGCAAACCCTTGGGCCTCATTAATCGTAAGCTGTTTAATTTCCGAGTATCTCTTGATGACGCCCTCGGCTGCGAGAAAACCGATGACCATTTCTTCCAGGTCGGCCGGAGTACATACGATTGTAGCGAATTCCTCATCATTGAGGAAAATCGTGAGGGGGTACTCGGTAACGATTTCGTCGTCTTCCCAGCCATGTTGGTCAGCCGAAATTTTCAACACGGGCAGTCGGGTGGTGATGGTTAGTTCGGACATACGGGCCTCCTTTTTGTCGAAAATATGAAGTTTTTATGGCTATTTTGTGAGGAAAATATTGTCGAGTGAACGCTTACATGGTAGTATACTATGTGAGATGAAAAGTGTCATAAAATTTTCGTCTTTCCATGTATTCATAGCGTGAGGACAGATTGACACGGAGCAGCGACCCTGCCACCGATTATTTTGTAGCCTTGCAGCGAATTACATAGTGAACACAATGCTTGTTGATGCTGATGTAGCGTTCCTGCTGATGATTAACTGCTGTGTTTCATCGTAGCCCTCGTTTCCCTTTGTGGAGACCTGGGTGAGTCGGTGAAATCAGCAGTTTTTCTTTTTTTCGAGAAGGCTGCTGATGGATCCACAGCATGCGAAAGACCATTGCGAAGGAGATGAATGATTTGGAACAAAAAGTGAAAAACCGCTGGCTCATCGCGTTGGCTGCGGTAGGCATCCACATCTCGATTGGATCGGTATACGCATGGAGTGTATTCACCAAGCCAATTACCGAGCAGTTCGGCTGGGACTTGCCAGACGTTCAATTTACGTTTAGTATTGCGATCTTGTTCTTGGGGCTGTCTGCTGCCTTCCTCGGTCATTATGTAGAAAAGCACGGCCCGCGCAAAGCTGGCATTCTAGCATCTATCTTTTTTGGAGTAGGAACTGTCGGCGCTGGCTTGGCAATTCAATTGAGCAGCTTGCCTCTGTTGTACTTATGTTATGGAGTGCTGGGTGGTATCGGTCTTGGTGTAGGTTATATTACGCCAGTATCGACCTTGGTCAAATGGTTTCCGGATCGCCGTGGTTTAGCAACAGGTCTTGCGATTATGGGCTTCGGCTTTGCTTCTATGATTGCCAGTCCGATTATGAACGCTTTGATTGCAAATGTAGGAATCGCGAACACCTTTTATATTTTGGGCATTATTTATTTCGTTGTGATGTTGGCTTCGGCTCAATATTTGGCTCCACCCCCAAAAGGCTGGGTACCGGCTGGATTTTCCGCTGAGGGAACAGCTGGCAGCAAGCAAATCAAAAAAGATTTGTGCCAATTGACTGCCAACGAAGCGATCAAGACACGCCGTTTTTACTGGCTGTGGCTGATGCTGTTTATCAATGTGACATGTGGAATCGCCGTTATTTCGGTAGCATCGCCGATGGCGCAAGAAATGGTGGGCATGTCTGTCGGAACAGCAGCTCTGATGGTAGGGTTAAACGGTTTGTTCAACGGTGGTGGACGAATCGGATGGGCGTCTCTGTCTGATTTCATTGGACGACCAAATACGTACACTGCTTTCTTTGCCATCCAAATGGTATTGTTCTTCCTGTTGCCGAATATGTCCAATCCAATCCTGTTCATGGTTGCGATGTTTATCATTATGACCTGTTACGGTGGTGGCTTTGCATCTATCCCGGCTTATATTGGTGACTTGTTTGGAACGAAGCAATTGGGCGCGATTCACGGCTACATTTTGACGGCATGGGCTGCTGCCGGCTTGGCAGGACCGATCTTTGCAGCATGGGTTCGCAAGACGACAGATAGCTATACAGGAACTATGAGTGTTTTCGCAGGAATGTTCGTTGTCGCTCTGGTGATCTCGCTATTAGTCCGTTTGGATATCAAAAAACTGAAGGAAGAAGCCAAACAAAGAGAAAAGTCTGTTGAATTGGCTAGTTAATCAATGGTAAAGTTTAAGTAGAGAATGATTTGAAGTAAAGGTGATTTTCCTCGATGAATAAGTTCGAAGCAGAATTCAGTAATTTGGTCAGGGCTTTCCGAAAGCGCCATATGGGAAAGGGACCTAGCAAGATCAGCACCACGTTCTGCAAGAACTGGGCGATCTGCGAGATGGAAGGCAACCTTTCTCCGGTGGAAAAGTTCATCGCCACTTCGGAAGACGGAAAGCAGACATTACGAGCTGCCCGAACCGAAATGGTCAAAGAGATCTATCGGAAACACCAGCCAGTTGACATGGAAGCGTTTCTTGGAGCAAAACTCGTTGATCTATTCGTCGATATTGACATTGAACGGGATTTTGGAATGTCGATCTTTGTTTTTGATCAAGACATCGAAAAAAGAATGAAAAACGAACCGTAAGTCTAAACGAAGCAGCGTTCCTGTTCACCGGCTTAGACGTAACGGAATTCGCGAAAGCAAACACGAAGTTGAGACTAGGTAGCGAACCTGCCGTAGACAACCACCGTGAACACGCTCTTTTCCTTAGGATGAGGGACGGTTTCATGGTGGTTTTTTTCGTCTTAATGGAGTTTATAAGAGGGGAGACTAAAGAAATGGGCAAGACCAAGCATGGTGGACCAATTAAGCTGGATACTTCTTGGAAGCCTTCGTTGTGGGCTTCACTGATGCCGATGGGACTCGGAAAAATTAAACCGCATCACATTCGCGATACGATGAAGGTAGCATATGACAATCGCGATAATTTGGGCTACGCCTATCGAATTTTAACGCAAGGTGTATGTGATGGCTGCGCTCTCGGCGTATCTGGTCTCTACGATCAGACGCTGACTGGCCCGCATTTGTGCACCACGCGCTTGAACGTGCTACGTCTCAATACGATGTCTGCGATGGATCCAAAATGGTTCGAAGATGTACGGGCGCTACAAAAGTTATCCAGCGAAGAATTGCGCAAGCTGGGAAGAATCCCGTATCCGCTGTCCAGAAAACCTGGAGAAAACAAGTTCACGCGCATTAGCTGGGATGAAGCGCTGAACCGCATTGCGAAAAAAATCAAAGACATCAGCCCAAAACAACTGGCCTTTTTCTTGACAGCTCGTGGTATTACGAACGAGGTATACTACACGGCAGCGAAAATGGCTCGTTTCCTCGGAACCAACAACATCGACAACGCATCGCGTATTTGTCACTCGCCGAGTAAGACAGCATTGAAGCGTTCGGTTGGTATTGGTGCATCGAGCTGTAACTATCAGGATTGGATCGGTACCGATGTGCTCGTATTCTGGGGCTCAGTACCAGGTAACAACCAGCCTGTATCGACGAAATACATGTATGCTGCGAAAAAAGCAGGAACGAAAATCATCCTGATCAACCCGTACAGAGAGCCAGCGATGGAGAAGTACTGGATTCCATCTGTACCGGATAGTGCTTTGTTCGGGACGAAGATCGCGGACGATTTCTACCAAGTGAACATTGGCGGCGACATCGCGTTCATGAACGGTGTCATGAAGATTTGGTTCGAGATGGAAGAAGCGAAGCCAGGTTCTGCGATCAACCATGAATTCATCAAGGAGCACGCGAACGGCATCGAAGAGCTGCGCAAGCATGTGATGAATGAATCGTGGGATAAAATCATTGAATCCTCCGGTCTCAGCCGCGAGCGTATCAAAGAATTTGCGGTGCTGCTCGCAAACTCCAAAAATGGTGTATTCGTATGGAGTATGGGACTGACCCAACACAAATTCGGTACGGACAATATTTCTCAGGTAGCCAATCTGGCCATTCTTCGTGGATTCTTCGGTCGTAAGCACACGGGCCTCATGCCGATTCGCGGTCACTCCGGCGTACAAGGCTCCGGTGAAATGGGTGCCGATCCATTCAGCTTGCCTGGTGGCGACTTCGAAGAAAAATCCTGGAACCGCATTGAAAAGATCTGGAACTTCCCGATTCCGAAATGGCAAGGAGATATCGTCGGTATTTCTTTGGAGAATGCAGTGTTACCAGATGGACACGAGCGCAAGACCAGATTGTTCTATACGAGTGGCGGCAACTTCCTGGAGACGATGCCAGATCCGGACTTCATGCAAAAATGCTTGGAGAGCATAGAAGTGCGTGTACATCAGGACATCATTTTCAATACATCTACGTTGGTGGATGCGAAGGAAGAAGTGATCGTACTGCCAGCAATGACTCGTTACGAGCAGCCGGGTGGCGGAACTTCGACAAGTACAGAGCGTATGGTTTACTTCAGTGCAGAAGTGGAAGGGCCACGTATTGAAGAAGCACGTTCGGAATGGGAGATTTACGTAGATCTGGCGGCACGGGTAAATCCAGAGAAAAAGCATCAGATGCACTTCTCAACCGCAGCTGAAATTCGCGCAGAGATTGCCCAGGCGAATCCGAACTACGATGGTATCCAGCACCTGAAAAACCGCGGAGATGTTTTCCAATGGGGCGGTGCATGGTTGTGTGAAGGCGGCGTATGCCCGACACCGGACGGTCGAGCGAATCTGATTCCGACTGAGATTCCGGATTTGAACAAGCCAGAGGGACACTTCTATGTAACGACTCGTCGCGGTAAGCAGTTCAACTCGATGATTTACAGCAAGAAAGACCCGTTCAACAATGCGGACCGTTATGATATCCTGATCAATGCAGAGGATGCAAAAGAACTGCGCATTGCAGAAGGCGAAAATATCGTCGTTTACAATAAATATGGAACGTTCCAAGGACGTGCCAAATTCGAGGACACTAGACGAGGAAACATTCAAGTACACTGGCCGGAAGGGAACGTACTCATTCCGAAGGGTGTATACGAGACATACGCTGGTATTCCCGAATACAATACAGCCGTGAAGGTTGAAAAAGCGGACACTTTCCACGCCAACAAAGATTTGAAATACGTGGAGAGAGAAGTTGAAGATTTGGAAGTAAACGTCGGCTGACAAGCTGTAGCAATGGGTGGTCAAGATTAGGAGGAACAAGCCATGCGTTTTTCGCGACAAACACTCTCGGTTGAAGAAGCGATGAGCAAGCTGTTGGCAAAATTGCTGACAGGGAGAACGGAACAAGTGCAGATCGGGGAGGCATACGGGCGGATACTGTCCTCTGATCTACGTGCAACATACGATTTGCCGCACTTTGACCGCTCGCCGCTGGATGGGTTTGCTGTGAGAGCTGCGGATACGATGGGGGCCTCCGTTGACCATCCGATTACGCTAACAGTGCTAGAGACGGTTGCGGCTGGGCAAGTACCTACAAGAGAATTGAAAAAGGGCTACGCGACGCGGATCATGACAGGTGCGATGATGCCTGCGGGTGCGGATGCGGTCATCATGTTTGAGCAAACGTACAACCCAGCTGAAGAGGCGGATACTGTACGGATCAAGCGGGAGATGAAGCCCGGAGAAAATGTATCTCGTCGCGGTGAAGAGATGGCCACAGGAACGATCATTGTTAAGGCGGGCGAGCGGATTAACGCAGGTACACTCGCCAGTTTGGCTACGTTTGGCTATTCGAAGGTAGAGGTGTTCTGCAAGCCGCGTGTCGGTCTGATTTCGACTGGAAGCGAGCTGCTGGAGATTGATCAGCCGCTTGCTCCAGGCAAAATTCGCAACAGTAATACGGTGATGCTGACTGCCTTGATTGCTGAGGCAGGGGGCATCCCTGTTTCGTTTTCAAGACTGCCGGATGATCTGTCAGTGGCAAAGGCGAAAATCAGTGAATGCTTGCAGGGCGTGGATTTGGTCATTTCAAGCGGCGGTGTGTCCGTTGGGGATTTTGATGTGATCGCGGCTTTAGTGGATGAGCCTGAGGTGGAGCTTCTGTTCAACAGGATTGCGATACGTCCGGGAAGTCCGACGACAGCCATGATCATGGAAGGCAAGCCTCTTATTGCCCTATCAGGGAATCCGGGTGCCTGTTTTCTCGGGTTTGAGTTATTTGCGCGAGCAGCCATTCGTCACATCTCGGGAGAAGCCCATGTAATGCAGCAGGTGATTAAGGCGAGACTTGGTGTCGATTATACGAAGCCTTGTCCATACCCTCGTTACCTGCGAGGGAAGCTCCTCGAAAAAGACGGGGTTTTGCACGCGATACCTGATTTCAATGAAAAGGCAGGGAATCTGGGGACTTTGAAGGACAGCGAATGCTTTATGATCATACCAGCCGGGGGAAGCGGGCAAAAAGCAGGAGAGCTGGTTGATGTTCTCACGCATGCCGCCCCAACCTGGAGAAGAGAGGGATAGCGAATGGTCAAGCCACCTTGTGTTTTGCAGATTGTCGGTTATTCGAACAGTGGCAAGACGACGCTGCTAACTAAGCTCATTCCGATCCTCGAAAAAGCAGGGATAAGAGTCGGGGTCATCAAGCATGATGGCGGACACGATTTTGAGTGGGATCAACCAGGGAAGGACACTTGGCGTTATCGTGAAGCCGGAGCCTCGCTAGTCGCGATCACATCCAAAACGAAAACGGCCATCGTGGAGCAAAAGCCGCAGGAGTTGTCCGTTCTTATTCAGCGCTTAGCAGATGCCGGGGCTGAGCTCATTTTGGTAGAAGGCTTCAAGCGTGAAGGCTATCCCAAGCTCGTCCTGCTTCGCAGGCCAGAAGATGAGGAGCTCTTATCGATCGTTACTCATCTGGTAGGGATCGTAGGTTGGTCAGACAATCGTCAGCCGGGGTTGCCATTTTTCGATATTAATGACATAGACAACATGGCCAAGTTTGTAAGGGAACGGGTATCCGGTTGGTATTGTCAAAACTGATTAGAAACATTGAGATCATTCCAGCTTGATTTGGGATGATCTTTTTTTGTAGATGGAAACTTCTACCGACGACCACGTTTGCACCTACGTGGATCGGACGAACTTTGCGTTAGCCATTCGCTGCCCAGCCACTCAATGTCGCGTCTGGCGCGTTGTTTACGCGATCCATAGGCGCAAGGGGCGGATCAATCTCTGCTTCGCGGCGCAGCTTCTCCACATCCGGCGTGAGTCCGATTTTTTGCATGTGCTTGTATGCGAGTCTCGCTTGTATTTAAAGCTGCGACGTACAGTCTCTTCCACGTCTCGCAGTAGCTTAATTATAAATAGAAAAAACCTCCTTGTCGATGTGACTCAGGAGGTTAATGTCGTAATCGTATGCGGTTTGTGACATGGGAAAATAAAAAAGAGGAGTCGAGCGCTATGCTCGAACCCACTCTATCTTCCAAATGCTAATTGGAGCTAGCAGAAAGTTTAACTTTTCCCGGGACGCCATTTTTATTGGAAACGTTCAATCTATAATCGCCAAATTCCCATGGGTCATCTAAATAGAAGGAGTTCTCGACTTTTTCGTTAGGTTTTAAAGTACCGGAAAACCAAGTCCTGCCGGATGGCGTGGAAACTTTGTACTTCATATCAATGTCCCCCAAGTTTTGTACGTATACTCGAAGCTCTTCCTCGCCTGGTCCCCACTCGTCGAAATTGAAAGTCCAGCTGTCGCTTCCGTCATACGTAAATGTGTCTCTTATGATTCTACCTAATGGCTGTATCGTACCGCTCTTATCAGTAAAAGCCCCATGTCCGCTACTTGGAACAATTTCTAAAGGTCGAGCAGATTCCGCAGACACCCCCACCGAAAGACTGCTTAAAAGTAGAGCTGTTACAAGAGTTGATTTAATCAGTTTCTTCATAACAGAATCACCTATCTTTTGTATAAATTTGTAAAACTATGTTATATATTACAACTTTTTGTCCTATTATTTCTATTTTCTTACAAAATATTATTTTTTTAAACTATTATTAATTTTTGTATCATATTCATTTATATGGAAGCTCCGGTAAAAAGAACAACCGCATTTTTTCGATAATTGAGCAGCATGGAGCTATTCACCACCCAGATAGCATCCGCACCAGGGATGACGGAAGCAACTGCCGGATTCACAAGCACAAATTGTAGTGCAGCAGCCTTGACACTAATATTATGACGATTGGCAATCGCTTCGATGCTATCGACCAGTAGTGGGGGAAGAAACTTTTATTGCAAGCTATTAGACTTGCTGTCAGATTATCCATGTAATGAAATATGTGGTAATGTAAATAAAAAATAGGCGAGAAACGATAAGGAGCAAAGAACATGAAATGCCCTCACTGTAACAACGAATTAAATGAACTTCCTTACTGTTACGGAATGGAAGCACCACATTATTTTTACACGGTACCAGAAGAGAAACGAACAGAATTAATAAGAGACTTTTGTGTAATTGATGAACAGCATTTCTTTATTAGAGGACATATTGAAATACCGATAGTTGATAGTAATGAGACATTTATATGGAGTGTTTGGGTTTCTCTTAGTGAAGAAAACTTTTTGAAATCAAATGAATTGCTGCATGTAGAAGGAAGAGAAAATGAAAAACCTTATTTTGGGTGGTTATCGACTGAACTTTCCATCTATCCAAAAACAACACTATCATTAAAGACATTGGTACATACACAAGAAGTTGGTGCGGTTCCCTTAATAGAATTAGAACAAACGGATCATCCACTTGCAGTTGAACAAAGAGAAGGAATTACAATGGAGAGAGTGAAAGAAATTGCTCATTTAATCAATCATACTGAGTAATAAGAAAATGCCTGCTGCCGGGATGATCCGGCAGCTTTTTCGTTTTCTCATGCTTTAGACGATAGTTTATGGATTGCTCCGATCTGGTGGTTTTGGACGTATATATTCACTCCAATGGCTGATAAACTTGCAGCATATTTCAAAATAATAGGAGTGATAACAATGGATGGAGTGCGTTACAAAATTAGAGAAGTATTGGATCAGAGCAAGATTGAGACATTTTTGCAGCAAGCTAGAATCGGACATCTTGGAATGGTAGATGGTCATTTGCCGTATGTTGTTCCGCTCAATTTTGTTTGGACAAAGGGGCAGCTTTATTTCCATGGAGCCACCGGCGGGAGAAGAAATCAGGTTATGGATGCTAATCCAGAGGTCTGTTTTACGGTTTGTGAAGAATATGGAACGATTACTGATCCAGTGCCAGCTAAGACGGACACAGCGTATATGAGTGTAATGATTTTTGGCAAGGCACAGCCTATTTCCGATCTGGATGAAGCTACACACATGTTGCAAGAAATGATGAATAAGTATGTGCCTGGCTACTATAATCGGCCTTTACCCAAGCAGCACGTAGACAAATACCGTTCAGCAGTATTCGGTGGTCCGGTTCAAGTGTACCGAATAGATCCACATCATATCACTGCGAAAGAAAATCCATTGGAAGAAGAAAAAATGTTCAACCCTGGTAAAACCGTGTAATCTCCGCAAGACGAAAAATGCCTTCTTCAATGGTGGATTCGTCTACTTTAGCAAAACCCAGTACCCATCCTTTTCGATCGCTTTTCATACAATACTTGCTAAGTGGATAAACACGGATTCCATTTTCGAGTGCTAGGTTCGTCGCGGCTTCTTCGACAAACGATTTATCAGCTTCAAGGAGGATATGCAACCCCGTTTCTACGCCGCTTAGTGTGAAGTTTTCGCCGAGACCTGTCGTGATGATGGCCTTCGTCATGGCTTCGTGTCTGCGCCGATATACATTTCGAACTCGTCTCATATGGCGCATGAAATGACCATGCTCAATAAAATGAGTAAGCGTTAATTGCTCCATAATCGGAAGATGACGATACGTTAATTCATGGACTTGGGCGAGCTGACGAATGGCCTCTTTGGGACCAACGATTGCCGATATACGAATACCAGGAGCAATCATTTTGGAAAAACTCATCATATACAATGTGTTCTGAGGTCGCTGACTGAACAAGGTTGGAAGTGGGTCGCCGCGATAGCGAAATTCGCTGTCGTAATCATCCTCAACAACCCAAAACTGCTGCTCGGCAGCCATATGTAACAATTGTTGCCTGCGAGGTTCCGACATAATGACTCCAACCGCACACTGGTGCGATGGCGTAACATAGACAAGCTTGGACCCCGGATGAATCTGGTCTACGCATAACCCGTACTCGTCAACTGGAACGGAGACAACTTGCATACGCCGATACTTCATTGCCATCCAGGCAGCAGGGAAGCCAGGATCTTCAACAGAAACGCTATCTCCTTCATGTAAAAGGGCTTGGGCAATCAAATCGATGCTATGTTGTGCACCTGAGGTTAACATGATTTGATCGATAGTCACATGAACGCCCCGTTCAAGTGACAAATAACGTTGAATCTGTTCTCGTAGCGGTTGGTATCCATAGGCATTGCCATAAGCCCAACTGTCCAGATTCGTTTCTGTGGAAGCCTGTAAAAACGAACGTCTCCAATTCTTTTGAAAATGTTCGTCCAAATATGGCTCATGGGGACTGAAATCGATCTCAACCTTTTGACTATCTTTGTCCCCGAACCAACCGTGCAAATGACCGATTGTAGCGTTTAATAAAGGTAATTCGGGAGGGACAGGTCCTTCGGGCGCGGCATCCTCTGAAGGACGAGTTGCATAAGTCCATTCGCTAACTCTAGTCCCGCCACGACGAGAGGTGACAGTGTATCCTCGGCTGAATAACTCCTCATAAACAATCTGTATGGTTGAACGGGAAACGCCAATTAAAGAAGCGAGTTCGCGGGAGGGGAGCAGCAATTCACCTGGCTGCCATTTTCCGGTGGTAATATTATGGATTGCTTGGTCCAGCAGTTGCTGCCAGATTGGACGTTCGTCATCTCGGTTTACTGTTAGCATTCATTCACCTTCAGTGTTTTTGTTTAATGATGGATTTGGCTGATATGCTATCATGGCAATCGTTTCTTTTGCAACAATGGTGTTTTGCAATTGTCACAAATTGTTTCTATTTCCTGTGACCAGAATCACATGTGTATTTCTGAACCTCCCGTACACTTGAAATATAGAAAGAACGAAGCACTTCAAGGAGGTTCTACGATGTTAAGCCCAAAAACCATTGAAATTATAAAATCAACCGTTCCTGTGCTAGAGGTGCATGGAACTGCCATTACAAAACGTTTTTATCAAATGATGTTTGCTAAGCACCCTGAGCTTCTCAATATTTTCAATCACGCCAATCAAAAGCAGGGAAGACAGCAAACAGCTCTGGCAAATGCGGTGTATGCTGCGGCTTTGTATATTGATAAGCTGGAAACGATTTTGCCTGTTGTGAAGCAGATTGGACACAAGCACCGCAGCTTGGGAGTGAAGGCCGAACACTATCCAATCGTCGGGGAAAACCTGCTTGCTGCGATTAAAGACGTACTTGGGGATGCCGCTACGGACGAGATTTTACAGGCATGGGCGGAAGCATATGGTGTCATTGCGGATGCCTTCATCGGTGTAGAACACGAAATGTATGAAGAGGCGAGCGGGCAGCTTGGGGGATGGGTAGATTTCAGAGAGTTTATCGTCCAACGCAAGGTGAAGGAAAGCGACGTAATCACTTCCTTTTATCTGGTTCCGGCGGATGGTCAACCGATCTCCAGCTATGAGCCAGGACAGTATGTCAGCATCAAGGTAGAATTACCGGGCGAGCAATTTACGCATATTCGCCAGTACAGTCTCTCTGATGGGCCAGGGAATGCGTACTACCGCATTTCTGTCAAACGCGAGGACGCGATGCAAGATAAGCCAGCAGGAAAAGTATCCGTTTATTTGTCAGAGGAAGTGAAGGAAGGAGATAGCTTGCAGTTGTCTGCTCCGGCTGGAGATTTTACCTTACAGCAAGAGGACAGCCGTCCGGTTGTGCTGCTCAGTGGTGGTGTAGGATTGACCCCAATGATCAGCATGCTAAACACACTGATCAAATCGGGAACAGCCCGTCCGATCACCTTCATTCACGCAGCCAAAAACGGAAATGTGCATGCTATGAAGCCGGCAGTAGAGGAGTTGGCCGCAAAACATCCTCAGCTCTCTGTTCACTGGTGCTATACTCAGCCGACCGAACAAGATCGATTGAACGGTGCTTTCCAGAAAGAAGGGTATATCGACTTGGCGTGGCTGCAAAAGGTCATCGATACAAAAGAGGCGAGCTATTATTTCTGTGGTCCAATTCCATTCATGAAGACAATCAACGGTGCTCTGTTGGAATGGGGAGTGCCAGCAGAAGACATTCATTTTGAGTTTTTTGGTCCGGCAGCGACCTTGGCATAAAGAGGCTCCCACGAAAAAAACGCAAGCTTACTCGCGATTCGCAGCTTGAGCGCGCAGCAGTCGATTTACCGTTTCACGGCGAAGTCCGATGAGTTGACCGATTTCATCCTGAGTTAGCAACTCCGAAAGCGAGGCGACAGGAATGAATGTCTGAAACCAAAGCTGGAGCTTGCGAAGCTTTTCAGCAGGAGAGACTTCGGTCAGTTGGTCGATACGCTGCTGCATCATACGTAGTTTCCCTTGCAGCTGTAGCGCGATATCACGACACTTTTCAGGATGGTCATCCAGATGGCGATACCAATCCGGGGCAGACAGCACTTCGATCTCACAGGTCACGAGAGCGATTGCTGTCCCGTAATAGGGATTCGGGCTCATCAACGAATGATGCGGAATGATCTCATCTGGAACGATGATGTTGACCAGCGTCAATGCTCCGTCTGCATGTACCCGAACGATTTTTAACAGACCGCTCTTCAGATGATAGAGCGGTCCTGTTTCTCCTTGTCGAAACAGGACTTCTCCCTTGTGCAGGATCATGGGTTTCTCCTCGATTCTCTAAGTTTTTCTCTAGCAATTATAGCAAGCCCGGCATGAGGAAGTAAGCAAGCGTAAAAAGCAGTTTGCCGCTTTTTTAGGCTTGCTACAGCAATAATGCCTTTTGCTATAATGGGGAAATAACAGCTAGATAAAGGGAGTTGTCTGATGCTCAACTTTTTTACATGGGTAGGCTCCATAGTGGGGGTACTCACACTCGGATTGATTGGCTATGTGGCTTACCGCTACTGGTACCATATGGGACAGCTTCCGAAGCCGGAGTTTCGTCATCTGGACACGAAAAAGCCAGTGCCTGCCGACTGGAGTCATGATGAGGTTACATTTACATGGATCGGCCACTCGACGATTCTGTTGAATATGTTTGGTACGAAAATACTGACGGATCCGGTTTTGGGAGAGAAGCTCGGGATTAAGCTTGCAGGTGTCCATTTTGGTCCCAAGCGTTTTACGCCTCCTGCTCTCGACTTTGCTGAGATTGGCGAGGTAGATATCATCTTGTTATCGCATGCCCATTTGGATCATGTCGATCTGCCTACCTTGCAGAAAATAGCGAATCGTTCCACACATGTCATTACGGCGCACCAGACGAGCAAGCTGTTCAAGCATATGCCATTTGGTTCGTATGAGGAAATGCAGCCGGGAGAAGCCGTTACAACCAAAGAAGGAATTACGGTTACTGCGATTCCTGTTCGTCATTGGGGCAACCGCTTTCCATGGAATCATGAGTATGGCTACAACGGCTATATGATTGAGAAAAATGGCGTGCGTATCCTCTATCCAGGCGATACTGCTTATATCTCCATGGAAAATTTGGCGAAGCAATTCGGGCCTATCGATCTGGTGTTCATGCCGATTGGCGCCTACAAGCCAGACTCGTATCAAGCAGCGCATTGTACGCCAGAGCAAGCATGGCAAATGTTCAAGGAGACCAAAGCCAAGTGGCTGGTGCCCATTCATTGGAATACGTTTGTGCTCTCGCGTGAGCCTGTTGATGAGCCGTTCGAGCGTCTGTTGGCAGTAGCGGGGGACGAGAGGGATAGGATCGTTGTTGAAAAACAAGGGGAGACGTTTTCCCTCCCTGTTCAATAGGTGTGAATAGTTGGCGACTGCTTACATGGCAGTCGCTTTTCTAACGATATGAATAAATAGGGAGGGAATAGCTACCTTATTATAGAAATATTTTTATCGAAGGAGTTTTTTGAGGAGGGGTACATATGACAAAAGCATTTCCACAGCGCTGGGATATGGATGTGATTTTTCCTGGTGGTAGTGAATCGGAGGATTTTCGAGCGTTTTTAAGAACTTTGGAAGCGGATATTGCGGACCTGAAAGCTCGGTTGGAACAATCTAGCACTGGTTTGCATGAAACAGCGGCTTTCAAGGAAGTTGTCACTCATGTCCAAAGCATTGCCGTGCGTGTGAGACAAGCAGGTGCATTCATTTCCTGCCTGACTGCTCAAAATGTAAAGGATGAGCCAGCCAAACTGATGGGTGGGCGTGTAAAGAGCATCTCGGCTGCGTTTGGTGCAGTATTGACGCGCTGGGAAGAAAAGCTGCTGGTTATCGACGAGGCTGCATGGGAGAATCTGTTGGCAGACGAAGAATTGCAATCGCTTGCTTTTGTGCTGAATGAGCGTCGTCGCCGTGCACAGGAAAAGCTGTCGCCTGAACAAGAAGTGCTGGCAAACGATTTAGCTGTAGACGGGTATCACGCTTGGCAAGATTTGTACAATGCGGTCGTGGGACGTATGAGCATTGAGGTTGAGGTCAATGGAGAGACGAAGCATATGTCCGTTGGGCAAGCTTCTAACCTGATGAGCAGTCCTGACCGTGCTGTTCGTGCCCATGTTTTTGAAAAGTGGACAGAAGCTTGGGGCAAGGAAACGGAGCTGTGCGCGCAGGCGCTGAATCACTTGGGTGGTTTCCGTCTCTCTCTGTACCGTCATCGCGGCTGGGATTCCGTCCTGCGTGAGCCGCTGGATATTGGACGGATGCAGGAAAAAACACTCGACGCGATGTGGCAGGCCATCGACAATCGCAAGGATCGTTTGGTTGCCTACCTGGAGCGCAAGGCGAAGCTGCTCGGTGTAGACAAACTGAGTTGGTACGATGTAGGGGCTCCAGTCGGGAATGTACATAAAGAAGTGTCTTACGATGAAGCAGCTGCCCTGATCGTTGAGCACTTCAACCGTTTCAATCCGAGCATGGCTGAGTTTGCGCAAAAGGCATTCGATGAGGGCTGGATCGAGGCAGAGGATCGTCCTGGCAAACGCCCAGGCGGATTCTGCACGAGCTTCCCAGTCAGCAAGCAGTCCCGCGTGTTCATGACGTATGCGGGAAGCGCAAGCAATGTATCCACACTGGCACATGAGCTGGGGCATGCGTATCATCAGCAAGTCATGTGGGATTTGCCAGCACTTAACCAAAACTACGCGATGAACGTTGCGGAAACAGCATCGACCTTCGCAGAGATGATCCTCGCTGACGCTGCTGTGAAAAATGCAGCCAATGACGATGAAAAACTGGTACTCTTGGAAGATAAGCTGCAATCTATCGTCGCGTTTTTCATGAACATCCACGCTCGCTTTATTTTCGAGAAAAACTTCTACGAGAAGCGCAAAGAAGGTCTCGTGAGCGCGGCTGATCTCGACCGAATCATGGAAGAGGCGCAAAAGCAAGCGTACAACGGGGCTTTGGCAGATTACGAGCCGCACTTCTGGGCTTCCAAGCTGCATTTCTATATCACGTCGTATCCGTTCTACAACTTCCCGTACACATTCGGGTACTTGTTCAGCATGAGTGTCTATGCGCGTGCACTCGAAGAAGGCGAGAGCTTCGCACCGAAATACGATGCACTGCTCCAAGATACGGGCCGCCTGATGGTAGAGGACCTGGCGAAGAAGCATCTCGGCGAGGATATGACGGCAGTTGAGTTCTGGCAAAAAGCTGTTGATCTGGCTGTGGCAGACATCGACGAATTCTTGCGCCTGACAGAAGAAGCATAAATTCACGAATAAATAAGCTCCAAGCAGTCTGTCGCTTTTCTGACAGGCTGCTTTTTCGTTGAGAGATTGTTAACATCGCAGAAGAAATCTTCGGATAACCTTTACCTGCGGTTTATAGAATCCTCGCTAATTTTTCGTACAGTAAAAGGGAAGGGAGTACTTGCAAAGGGAGGCATTGTAATGGACACTGGCAGTCATCTTTTGTTGGGTGTTACACTGGCGGGCTTAGCTCATATCACGCCAGTAGTGGCAGATGATCCGGCGCTTGCTCAGGCGCTGATGGTCGCAACGGTAGTGGGATCTCATGCCCCGGATTTCGACACTGTGGCCAGACTTCGCGGTATTTCTTTTTACATTCGCTTTCATCGGGGAATTACTCATTCGATTCCCGCCTTGTTTCTGTGGCCCCTCATCATCAGTCTTCCTCTTGCCTGGGGGTTTGGTCTCATGGGGCAATTCGGGATTTTGTACGGTTGGACGCTGTTGGCTGTTGTGCTCCATGTTTTTCTCGATATGCTAAACGCCTATGGAGTTCAATGTATTCGCCCCATTAGCAAGCGCTGGGTGCATTTGGATGTGCTTGCGATTTTTGAGCCACTGATGTTCGCGGTTCATTTAGCAGCGGCGATATGGTGGATAGCTTTTAACGGAGATCCCAGCGTGTTATTTCCGATAGCATATGGAATGACGCTCCTGTATATTGGCGTGCGGGCTTGGCAGCATCACCGTAACGTCAGACGGGTAGTAAGGGCATTAGAAACGAGAGGCATATCCCATGTTTTCCCGAGCATGCATCCCTTTCACTGGCGATTCGTCGTAGAGACGGAGGAACTGTTTTACACAGGAAGAATCGAGTATGCACGTGTGATACTGGAGGATGTGTATCCGAAGCAGCAGCGTGATGCAATCATTCAGGCTACCGTCGGTGTGGACGGCGTTCGTGCTTTTCTCGGATTTGCTCAACGAATCCACGTCACGTGGAAGGAGATTGCCGACGGTTACGAAGTCACATGGAGCGATGTGCGCTTTTGGTACAACCGCAAGCTGCCATTTGGCGTAGATGTTGTCTTGGATCGTGATTTGAACGTCGTTAATCATCGGTTGGGCTGGCGAAAAAAAGCGTGGGACCCGCCGTTTGTATAAGGAAAGCTAGTATAGGTAAGCCCCGTCAGTTTGGTGAAGCTGGGGGCTTACTTTTTTTGCGTGAACAAGGTGCCTCAACGTCTGCTTCTTGCATGGTTTCAGTAAAACTTTCTGCTTAAACGCGGTCGCACTCCCTTGAGGATGCCTAGAAAGAGTTTTTTTGCCAAAGGTTTAAGTGGTATCGATAAACCTACAAAGCTGGTAAGAAGAAAAAGCACAGGGCTCGTAGACCTTGACAACGCCTCCCCAGTTGGAACTTTCAAAAGGGGACCACGCTTGTCGAACACTTCTTCCTTGAGATACATCCGCCCGTAGGGTGGCTTTGGCTCGACGGTCCCCTTTTGGAAGTGGAGACGGACAGTGAATCACCCCTGTTGGCGTGTCAGAGTCGAAGAGAGCTGTGCTTTTTCTTCTCCTCCACTATGTTGACCCCATTCATAAGGACCTTTATAGGTTATTCAACGAAATGGCGCTATGCAAAATACAACAAGAATGATACACTGAAAAAAACTAAACGTTCGATGGTGATAGAATGAATGGGTTATATTCGATCAGAGTAGAATGGTCTCCTGCGTATGAATGTATCATTAGCCTCTACACTTACACTTACGAGAAGGAGCGCAAGCATTGTTTGCTTGGCACGGCTTGGTTAGAGGAGACAAAACAAAAGCTCCCGGCGTCTTTTGCAGATGAACTCGCAGATGAACGCTGGGAAGTACTCCACCGTTTGGTGCTGCTTGTAGCGCAATCGCCCAAGACCAAATCCGTTGAAGAATTTCTTGAGTGGCTGGAAAGCATCCCTCCCGGTGAAATTTATGAGCGTCTCGCGCCATGGGTAGAGACCATCCCGCTGAACCTGGGGGAAATCCGTGATCGCAGCCTATCGTTGCTTACCCGGTGGAATGAACATTATTTTTCGAAAGTGGACCCACGCATTTTGGAGAGTCTGCAGCGGAGCGCCGATGAGCTGACAGTCCGCGCCAAAGAAACGCCTCCGATCGATTTGGTCGATCATGTTACGAACGGTATCTGGATTGAGCCGATGGCAGATTTGCGAGAGGTTGTACTGATCCCGCAATACCATTGTGCCCATTCTTCTGTTCTCGACTTTTATCGGGGACTTGCCACTTGCATGTACCCTGTCAAAGATGCGGCAACGACCAAACCACAGCCGCTCCTCGAGCTGTTGCCCATCACACAGTGCTTGGCGGATGAGAAGCGTCTGCAAATCTTGCGCTGCCTGGCAAAAAAGACGTGCACCCTCGGTGAATTACAGAAGCATGTATCATTGGCAAAAAGCACCGTCCATCATCATGTGACGGCGTTGCGCAGGGCGGGGCTGATTCGTGCTCACTACACAGGAAGTACGACGATTTCCTACTACAGCCTGCGAGAAGCCTTCGTCGAGCGTCTTCCCGTCTTACTGCGTTCCTTCTTCCATACACCAGAGTGATTTTGCTTACGGAAATGGCATGATTTTGTTGAGAGGGTAGGTTGAATCAGTATGAGCAAAATGAGGCAAGTGTGGGAGGCGTATCACCCGATTGTTCATCTGTTGATGGCAGGGACGGTGTTCGTTCAGCTCACCCAATCGATGAGTATCCCTTTTCTGGCCATCTATCTCGGTGAAACGACGAAGCTCTCTCATGCCTATATTGGACTGATTATCGGTGCAGGTCCTTTGGCTGGAACAGTAGGAGGATTTGTTGGCGGGATTCTCTCGGATTTGTTTGGCAGACAAAAGCTGATGTTTTTTTCCTTGCTTGCTATGGCGTGCTCGATTATCGGATTCATTACGGTGGCTCATCCGATTGGTTTGCTGTTAATCAGCATGGTTATGGGATTTGCGGCTTCGATTTTTGCGACGGTTTCAAAAGCGCTGATGGGAGACTTGACTCCCGAGCATAGACGTTTTCGTGTGTTCTCGAACCGCTATCTTGCGAACAATCTAGGTTTTGCGATTGGTCCTATGCTCGGTGCTTTTTTGGGGATTTCCGGCAGCAATCTGGCGTTTTTTCTGACTGCGGTATCCTTGGTGAGCTTTGCCATCATTTTATTAGTGGCATGTCGGAGATGTGGCGTCACCGATGATGTTGGGGGGAACGGAGAGGTAGAGAGAGCTAGTTTGGGTGAGATCTGGCAAGTGCTCAGAAGGGATGTCGTCCTTCTTACATTTGTCACAGGCGGAATCCTGTTAGTGACGGTGTACGGTCAGATGTCTGTTACGCTCTCCCAATACTTGCGGGAAAACTTTTCAGAGGGAGTCGCCTTGTTTGGAACATTGATGAGCGTCAACGGATTTACCGTCTTGCTTTTGCAAATTCCAGTGACGAGGCTGGTTGAGCGTTATTCCTTGTTTACACGGATAGCAGGTGGCGCTGTATTGATGGCCATAGGAGAAGTCGGCTTTGCTTTTTCGCCGGATTGGGCTTGGTTTATTACAGCGATGATCGTTTTTACGCTCGGGGAAATCTTGATCATACCGGCGGAGTATGCGCAAATCGATGAGATCAGTCCAGCGAACATGAGAGGGACTTACTATGGGGCCCAAAGCGCAACGATGCTGGGGAGCTTCCTCGGACCATGGGCAGGTGGTATGGTGCTCACCGCATATGGTGGCCCCGTGATGTTTTTGGTCATGGCAGTATTGGCACTGGTCAGCTTGATCTTTTATTGGTTGGGACGCAGGTTGCATGAAAAGCGGAAGCAGCCTAGAACTGCGATTGTAGAGACTGCCATATAGCTTCTTGCCGATTGATTGCGAGTACCTTATAATAGAAAGTATCTTTTTCAAAAAGGGGACGTTTTGATGTCGGTGTGTGTTCTTAACTAAGCAATTGGATAGGGGACTCCCAGTATTATTTTGGCAAAAACCGCATTTCATGTCGGCTTATTTGCTATGGAAAAAGGGAGACCTTGATTAGTTAAGAACTTACGGTCATCCATCTACCCATTTGCTCGACTACGGGAACCGTGCTCTTACGCACGGTTTTTTTGCGTGACTATCCACGCGCACGTAGCGAACGTATGCCCTCAAGGCGGAGATGAACGAATGTTCATGCTCTGCCTTTTTTGCATGCATCGATGGGTCCATCCCTTTTGAAAAGAGGTTTTCTACATGAAAAATTATATCGAAGACACCTATAAACAAGTGCGTTTACAAGAAGGTCAGCGTGTAATCGAACAGTTTCTGCTCGCGTGTTATTTTCATCCGGGTTTGCCTACGAAAGAGCTGGCGAGAAAAGTACTCTTGCCTGTACCTGTGGCGACTGCGATCAAAAAAGAACTGATCAAGGCAGGTGCCATACAGCAGGGGAGCGGGGTGAGATGTACCGCAGAAGGGGACGCGTTCATTGAGCAAAAGCTAGGGTTTGGTGGGCTGGATCGAGAGCTGTACGAGAAGCTGATGAGAGACGATGAAGCTTGGAAAACTGAGCTGGCTGACTTGCAAGCGGAAATGGAGACGATTTTTGCTGGGCGTCCACAAGTCGATGTACAGATCGATCAGTCCAAATGCACAGTCGAGACGAGCTTGCGCAGGGCAATCTTATGCTTGCGGCATCAGAGTTTGGTGGGTAAAAAAATATTATGCGTCGGGGATGATGATTTGGTCAGCATCTCGCTGGGGCTTTTGCTCAAGCGCTTGTTTCCAGGGAATCAGCAACGTCCAGGGCAAATTGACGTAGTCGATATCGATGAACGTTTTCTCCAGTACATTACGGATGTGTCCAAGCAAAAAGCATTGACCGTGGCCTGCCATCAGGCTGATTTGCGGCAGGCGC
>NZ_AKIX01000047.1:0-34850 GCF_000282075.1 Brevibacillus sp. BC25 | reverse complement strand
GAAGCGGCTACCACTTTTGCGTTTCCCCGCAAATCCCTTCGGAGCGGACAGTCTTATCCCCCAGCAGGACGGAGCCTGGAGCCTAGCCTGGAAATATTCTTCTCTCCACTACAGCAACATGTAACTGAAAAAAGGCGTGCATTCCGGATCACCGGTGCACGCCTTTTCTATTGCAAACAATTAGGAGAAGAAGAACTTCTTCACTGCATGTTTGGTTGTTTCTTTGTTCATGTGAGCGATCGAGGTTGTCAGCGGAATGCCTTTTGGACATGCTTGTACGCAGTTTTGCGAGTTACCGCAATCACCGATACCGCCATCTTCCATCAGAGCTTCCAGACGCTCATGCTTGTTCATCATACCCGTTGGATGTTGGTTGAACAGACGAACCTGCGAAATCGCGAACGGTCCGATGAACTCAGCCTTTGCATTCACGTTCGGGCAAGCTTCCAAGCAAACACCACACGTCATGCACTTCGAAAGCTCGTACGCCCATTGACGCTCAACTTCCGGCATGCGAGGACCTGGTCCCAGATCATGCGTACCATCGATTGGAACCCACGCTTTTACGCGTTTCAGCGCATCGAACATGCGGCTGCGGTCAATCGACAAGTCACGTTGTACAGGGAAGGTGCTCATTGGCTCAAGACGAATCGGCTGTTCCAGTTTATCAACCAGTGCCGAGCACGCTTGGCGCGGTCTTCCGTTAATAACCATCGAGCACGCACCGCATACTTCTTCCAAGCAGTTCGATTCCCAGTTTACTGGAGACGTTTTTTGACCTTGTGCGTTGAGTGGATTACGTTGAATCTCCATCAAAGCACTGATCACGTTCATACCAGGACGGTAAGGGATTTTGAACTCTTCCTTGTACGGAGTGCTGTCAGGGCTATCTTGACGAGTGATAATCAAATGAATCAATTTTTCTGCCATGATCAGTTTCCTCCTCTCTTATTTCTTGTCAGACGTATAGTCACGTTTACGTGGTGCGATCAGGGATACGTCGATGTCTTCATAGTAGATTTCAGGCGCAGTCGTTTCAGCATTGTACTTCGCCATTGTCGTCTTCATGAAGTTCTCGTCATCACGCTCAGGGAAATCAGGCTTGTAGTGAGCACCGCGGCTCTCGTCGCGCTTGAGCGCACCGATCGTGATCGCGCGGGACAGTGCGAGCATGTTCCAGAGATGACGGGTAAACGCCGCACCTGAGTTGCTCCATTTATTTGTATCGTTGATGTTGATTTTCTTGTAGCGTTCCATCAGTTCAACGATCTTATCATCCGTTTTTTGCAGACGGTCGTTGTAACGTACTACCGTTACGTTGTCAGTCATCCACTCACCCAGTTCCTTGTGGATCAGGTAAGCATTTTCTGTTCCGTCCATTTTCAGGATGCTGTCGTATTTCGCTTGCTCTTGGCTAGCAAAACCATCGAAGAGCGTGGAAGACAGATCATCAGAGGATTTGTTCAAGCCTTTGATGTATTCGATTGCTTTTGGACCTGCTACCATACCGCCGTAGATCGCGGACAGGAGGGAGTTCGCACCCAAACGGTTTGCACCGTGCTGAGAGTAATCGCACTCACCTGCTGCAAACAGACCAGGGATATTGGTCATTTGGTTGTAGTCTACCCACATACCGCCCATGGAATAGTGAACCGCAGGGAAAATCTTCATTGGAACTTTACGTGGGTCATCCCCAACGAATTTTTCGTAAATCTCGATAATACCGCCCAGTTTTACATCCAGTTCTTTTGGATCTTTGTGGGACAGGTCGAGGTATACCATGTTTTCGCCGTTGATACCCAGCTTCATATCTACGCAAACGGAGAAGATTTCGCGAGTCGCGATGTCACGCGGAACCAGGTTTCCGTATGCAGGGTATTTATCTTCCAGGAAGTACCAAGGCTTACCGTCTCTGTACGTCCATACACGGCCACCCTCACCACGAGCAGACTCGGACATCAGACGCAGCTTGTCGTCGCCAGGGATTGCAGTTGGGTGAATTTGGATCATCTCACCATTGGAGTAGATAACCCCTTGTTGATACGCCGCAGACGCTGCTGTACCTGTATTGATAATCGAGTTCGTCGATTTACCGAAGATGATACCAGGTCCGCCTGTTGCCAAAATAACGGCATCCGCACGGAAGGATTGAATTTCACCGGAACGCATGTTTTGCGCAGTAATCCCGCGACAGGTTCCTGTATCGTCCAAAACGGCTCCGAGGAAATCCCAATATTCGTACTTGGTTACCAGACCTTCAGCTTCATAGCGGCGTACTTGTTCGTCCAATGCGTACAAGAGCTGTTGTCCAGTGGTCGCACCCGCAAAAGCGGTACGGTGATGTTTGGTTCCCCCGAAACGACGGAAGTCCAACAGACCTTCTGGCGTACGGTTAAACATAACGCCCATACGGTCCAACATATAGATGATACCAGGTGCTGCATCGCACATTGCTTTAACTGGCGGTTGGTTTGCCAAGAAGTCTCCGCCATATACTGTATCGTCGAAGTGCTCCCATGTGGAGTCGCCTTCCCCTTTGGTATTTACCGCCCCATTAATACCGCCCTGCGCACAGACAGAGTGGGAACGTTTTACCGGAACCAGGGAGAACAGCTGAACAGGAACGCCTTTTTCTGCTGCTTTGATGGTAGCCATCAAGCCGGCCAAACCTCCACCGACAATGATCAGTTTACCTTTTGCCATGAGTTTTGTCCCCCTATCCCTACAAAATGAAAGCCGACATCGCACGCAAGCCGATGAAGGTTACAATTACGAATACGCCCAAAGTCAGGAATGTTGCAATACGTTGGGAACGCGGCCCAACTGTAATTCCCCAGTGAACCAGGAACGACCACAGTCCATTGGAGAAGTGGAAAGTCGTGCTAATAATCCCGATTGTGTAGAATACGATCATTGCAGGACTGCTCAAAATGTTTGCCATCATGTCATAATCCACGTGTGCACCCAGTGCTTTTTGGATACGGGTTTCCCAAACATGCCAAACAATAAAAATGAGGGTAATGACTCCTGTAACGCGTTGCCACAAGAACATTTGGTTTCGGAAGTAACCGAAGTTCCCTACGTTATGCTTCGCTTGGAACGCAATGTAGAGACCGTAAACTGCGTGAAACAGGATCGGGAGGTAGATCAAGGCAAATTCAAGTACTAACAGAAATGGAAGGCTTTCAATGAAGCCTACTGCCTGGTTGAAAGCTTCAGGTCCACGAGTCGCTTGATAGTTGGCGGTCAAGTGGAACACGAGGAAGAGCCCGATCGGAAACAAACCAAGAAGTGAGTGTAGCTTGTGACTGAGAAAGCTATGGCCTTTCGCCATACAATGGTCCCCCTTTCAATGTATGTAACTCTCAATTCTGTGAAAAACATCAAGCATCACCGCAAGCGGCCCAAAACGGTTTTCGACCGTTTTGATAGACCTTTCCCCAATATCCTAACCCATTGCCTCACCCATTAGACATAGCAAAACCGCCACGATCATTTTATGAAGAGCATCTTGACGCTGTTCACAAAAAGACTGCGTTTGCTAGATCATATGAATTTGTCGGAATGTGTCAAAATTCGAGAAAAAGTTGGGCAAAACTTTGACCAAATCCAATTGTACTCTTGTCGACACAGAGCGTCAAGACAATCAATGTACTAAATACATTGATAGAATAACTTTGTTTAGTCTAGCTATTTTTTCTATTACGATGTCATGAATTTGAGCCCCTCCTCATAATCTAGTACAGACAGGAGGGAAGCACATATGAAAGAGAAGGATCAGCTTGCAGCACTGTTGCCGCCGGAGACCATTCCCTATGCGGAAAGAATGAACATGCCCTATCTTGGCTATCATCTTCTACGCGAAACGCTGACCAGCACCCTGCTAGGTGATAGTGAAAACCATATTCTCTATTGGATAGGAAAAAATATGGGCCGCCAAATCCCTATTCAATCTGCAACAGGCCCGATTATGCCTTTTATTCGGCTCGGATTAGGCCAGTTAGACGTCGTAGAGGAGACCGGGCAAACTATCGTCTATTCGCTCACTCATTCTATTTTTAGCTATCAGTCTATAGAGAGACTAGGATGCAGTCTTTCTTTTGAGGCTGGGATCATAGCTGGTATGATTGAGCAGTGGAAAGAAAGAGAAACATTCAGCAAAATCGAAATGGAAAGCCCTTCAGACATTCGGATATCTGTGCAAGTAGCATCATGAAGAAAATGCTCCCTCTACCTGTAACAAAGGGAGAGGGAGCATCCATCCATGTTTTATACTCCGTGCACGACCGCGGTTTCCTCGACATCCAGACCATATGCCGAATGAAGACTGCGAACAGCCAGCTCCGTCAAGGCTGCTGGAATGACGCAAGAAACTTTGATATCAGACGTAGATACCATTTTAATAGAAATTTCTTTTTCTGCCAGGACGCGGAACATTTCGGCAGCTACCCCTGGATTGTTGATCATACCCGAGCCAACAATCGATACCTTGGTCAAATCTTCCTCGAAATCGACCTTTTCAAAGCCAAGCTCGGTTTTGTTTCTGTCCAGCGTATCCAGTGCTTTTTTCAGGTCATCCGCTGCAACGGTAAAAGAAATGTTCGTAACAGACGCATCATAGGAGCTTTGGATAATGATATCGACGTTCACCTGATTGTCCGCCAGCGTATTGAACAGACGGGAGAGCGTCCCGACCTTGGCAGGCATGCCGACAACCGTGATTTTGGCTACATCTTCATCGTGTGCAACTCCACTTACTACTCTTCCTGTTTCCATGTTGGCAACCTCCTCAACGTACGTACCATCTTCGGCAGTAAAGCTGGAGCGGACGACCAGCCTTACTTTGTATTTTTTCGCAGCCTCTACTGACCTTGGATGAAGAACCCCTGCACCGAGGTTCGCCAGCTCCAGCATCTCATCATACGAGATCGTATCCAGCTTACTCGCAGCTGGAACCATTCGCGGATCAGCTGTGTACACCCCGGACACGTCCGTAAAGATTTCGCATTTCTCAGCGTTCAAGCTCGCTGCGAGTGTAACCGCAGATGTATCCGATCCACCGCGGCCGAGCGTCGTAATTTCACCTTCGTCACTGATCCCTTGGAATCCTGCCACGATCACCACACGGCCACGGCCGAGCTCGGATTGAATTCGCTCTGGATCAATCTGCTTGATCCGTGCTCTTCCGTGAATCGCCTCCGTAGTGATTCCAGCCTGCCAGCCCGTAAGAGAAATGGCGTCGTAGCCTTTTGTATGCAAGGCCATCGACAAAAGCGCGATCGATACCTGCTCCCCCGTGGTCAGCAGCATATCCATTTCACGCTCGGATGGGTATGCGCTAATCTGCTTGGCCATGTCTACCAACACGTCAGTAGATTTCCCCATTGCAGAAACAACGACTACCACATCATGCCCTTCCTCTTTGTAGCTGATAATTCGATCCGCAACTCGTAAAATTCGCTCAATGGTACCTACAGAGGTGCCTCCGTATTTCTGCACGATCAACCCCATGCGGCTTCTCTCCCTTTTTCTCATATCCAATGTTGGTATTTATCTCGTATCGTATGGTTTTTCACTATTCTCTCTATAAGGAAAAGTCTTACATTTTTATTTTACAAAAAAGGCACCGACAAGGAATAAGACCTGCCGCTGCCTACTGTTTCGACATACCGGTTCCTCCCTCCCCATACACGCGGACAACGAAGATTGATAGTAAACACCATCAAAACTCACATTGACACACCGTGAGATAGCTCTCCATCTGACAATTGGTCATTGTGCAGATGACAGTCCTGCATTTGTTCAACGCAGACCCAGCATGGAGAAAAGCGGGTTTCCCTCCACACTTCGGCGAATTCCCCTTTCCCGTCCCCTTCACAGATACCCGATCTCAGGGTGGTACTCTTGGTTTTCGCGCCTCTACCTCACTCCATAATGGAAGTGAGGCTAACTATTCTGTTTGAATCGGATTATATCATGAGTCTAAAAATGGATCAATTCCTTTTTAGAGGTTGTTCCAAAAGTTACATTTGCTATGTGTCCAGCTTGCGCAGATGCCCGATGATTTCTTTTGCCAGCTTGTCGCCGATCCCTAATTGACGGAAGTCTTCAACGGTCGCCTCGCGCATTTTTTTCAACGAGCCGAAATGAGAGAACAACAGCTTGCGTCGTTTCTCACCGATACCCGGGATCTCATCCAACTGTGAGGAGAGCATCGTTTTCGTCCGGGATTGTCTGTGGAACGTAATAACAAATCGATGGACTTCATCTTGGATGCGCTGCAACAAATAAAACTCATAGCTATCCCGTCTAAGATTTACAGGCTCTGGCGGATCTCCGTACATGAGCTGAGCAGTGCGGTGTTTCTCGTCCTTCGCGAGTCCACAGACGGGAATATAGAGGCCCAGCTCGTTTTCCAGGACGTCCATGGCCGCACTGATTTGGCCTTTTCCACCATCGATCACAATCAGATCGGGCATCGGCTGGTTTTCTTTCAGCAGGCGAGAGTATCGACGGCGAACGACTTCGCGCATGGAGCCGTAATCATCTGGTCCCTCGACGGTTTTAATCTTGAATTTGCGGTATTCCTTTTTGTCAGGGCGGCCGTCTGTAAACACAATCATCGCAGACACCGGCTCTGTTCCCTGAATGTTGGAGTTGTCAAACGCTTCAATTCGATGAGGAACCGGAATTCCTAAAATGTGACCGAGATTGTGTACCGCTTGGACCGTACGTGCATCGTCCTTGGACATCAGCGCGAACTTCTCTTGCAAAGCAATACGGGCGTTTTCGGTAGCCATCTTCACGAGCTCATGCTTTTTGCCTCTTTTGGGAGCGTGGACTTTGATGCCCAGCCACTCACTCAAAAGCTCCGGTTCACTCTCTTCCGGGAGCAAAATTTCTTTTGGCAGCGCATTTTGCTTGTCGTAGTAGAACTGGCTCACATAAGACATGAAGTCTTCGATTTCGCTACCATAGTATGGAAAGGAAGTCGTCTGACGCTCGATCATCTTCCCTTTTCGCATATAGAACACCTGAATGCACATCCAGCCTTTTTCCACAGCAAACCCGATAATGTCGCGGTCTACCGTATCAGTGAACGTGATCTTCTGCTTCTCCATCACCGCTTCGATGCTCTTGATCTGATCGCGGTATTCCTTGGCGCGTTCGAACTCCATATTCTCTGCGGCTTGCAGCATTTTTTCCGTGAGGGTTTGCTTCATTTCCTCATGGCCACCATCGAGGAACCGGCTGATTTCGTCCACCAAACGCTGATTTTCCTCTGCCGATACCTCGTACACACAGGGCGCTAGACATTGTCCTAAATGGTAGTAAAGACAAACCTGCTTGGGCATGTTGCGGCATTTGCGCAACGGATAGAGGCGATCCAGCAGCTTCTTCACCTCGGAGGCATCTCCCGCATTCGGATATGGACCGAAATACTTGGCTTTATCTTTTAATACCTTACGGGTAATCTCCAGGCGTGGCTGCGCTTCATTCGTAATTTTGATGTACGGATACGTCTTGTCGTCGCGGAGCATGACATTGTAACGCGGGTCGTGCTCCTTGATCAGGTTGCACTCGAGGATGAGCGCCTCAATCGCTGAGGATACCACAATGTACTCAAAGTCCACGATCTCACTGACCAACAGCTGCGTCTTCCCGTTATGACTGCCTGTAAAATAAGAGCGGACGCGGTTTTTCAGCACCTTGGCTTTTCCTACGTAAATGATTTCCCCGCTCGCATTTTTCATCAGGTAGCAGCCTGGCTTATCTGGCAGGACGGCCAGTTTATCTTTTAAGGAGCTGTTCATGGCTGCTCCCTCCTCTTTGCTCTATATCTGTCTTGTATCTATTTGTTCTTGTGGATTGGCTTTTCCAATACATACAGTTCATCTTCTAAGGAACTCATTCGTTCCACCAGCAGCTTGCGGCTGTCTTGTACCCCTTGATTGTAATAGAAGGGGCCGAGCTCCTTTGAAAAAAAGGCAATCAACTCTTCCGTCTCCAAATTGCCGAGTGTCTCCGACCGTTCTTCAATAAAATAGCGCTGTACTTGATGAACAAGATATTCCATTTGCTCTCTCGTCAATTTGGTTGGCATCGTATCCGGCTTCCTTCCCTTTTTCTCATCATAAGAGAATATACGTTCTATCCTTCATAGTACCATGGAATCAATACGAAAAAAACTGCCGCCTCATTCCATAGCGACAGTTTTTTATAGGCAGACCTAATGCTTGCGACCGCCCAAATATGCTTCTTTTACACGCTCGTCGTTTAACAATGCTTCTCCTGTGCCGTCCAATACGATTTGCCCTGCCTCCAGTACATACCCGTAATCAGCGATTTTGAGGGCCTGTTTGACATTTTGCTCCACAATGAGGACGGTTGTACCTTCCGCATTGATTTCTTTGATCACCTTGAAAATGTCCGCCACCACGATGGGAGCCAAGCCCATCGACGGCTCGTCCAAAAGCAACAGCTTTGGTCGAGACATCAATGCGCGGGCAATGGCTAGCATTTGCTGCTGACCGCCAGACATCGTCCCTCCCAATTGAGAAAGCCGTTCCTTGAGGATAGGGAACCAGCTCATCATCTTTTCCATGTCATCCTTGATGCCTTGTGCATCGTTGCGCTGGAAAGCACCCATCTCCAAGTTTTCCAGCACGGTCATCTTCCCGAGGATCGCACGCCCTTCTGGTACCAAAGCCAGCCCAGCTTTTACGATTTGATGAGGTCTCGAACCTTCTATACGTTGACCACAAAACGCAATCGTCCCTGCTTCTGGCTTCAGTTGACCTGCGATCGTACGCATCGTTGTGGTTTTGCCCGCACCGTTCGCCCCGATTAGCGAGACGATTTTGCCCTCAGGCACGTCCAGCGTGATCCCACGAATTGCCTTGATTTGACCGTAGGAGGTCGTCAAGTTTTGTATGTTCAGCATCTTATTCGTCCTCCTTGCCGAGGTAGGCTTCAATCACATCTGGATTGTTTTGTACCTCTGCCGGGGTGCCGTCAGCAATTTTGACCCCAAAGTTGATACATACGACCTTTTCACACAGGTTCATGACCAATCCCATATCGTGTTCGACCAACAGGACCGTCGTCCCGTCATCGCGAATTTTTTTGACCAGTTCCATGAGTGCTTTCGTCTCGGTCTCGATCATTCCGGCAGCAGGCTCGTCCAAAAGCAAAAGCTTTGGCTCAGTAGCCAGTGCCCGTGCAATCTCCAGACGCCGTTGTTGACCGTAGGCCAATGTATCAGAGCGCACATCAGCAATGTCAGACAAGCCTACGAATTCGAGGAGTTCCTCTGCTTTTTTGGTAACCGCCTTTTCTTCCGCACGTTGTCCCGGTGTTTTCAAAAGGGAAGCCCAGAAGCCCGCCTTCATGCGCGAATGGCAGCCTACCTTCACGTTGTCCAGCGCACTCATGTGACCGAAGAGGCGAATATTTTGGAACGTCCTCGCAATCCCCATTTCAGTAATTTTGTTCGGCGCTATTCCATTTAGTTTTTGTCCGGCAAAAGAAAAAGTACCCGTCGTTGGTTCGAATATACCCGTTGCCATATTGAAAATGGTCGTTTTCCCCGCACCATTCGGACCAATCAAGCCGACAATTTCGCCCTCTCCGACAGAAAAAGAAACGTCACGAAGAGCGGTGATGCCGCCAAAGCTTTTTCCTACGTTCGCAAGTTCCAGCAACATCTTATACTCCCCCCTTCGCTTCCTTATCCGATGACTTGCCCCGACGACGCTTGAACAGCTTCTGGAACGTATCGGCACCGATCAAGCCATGAGGACGGAATGCCATTACACCGACCATGATCAAACCGTACATGAGCATTTTGTACTCGGCCAAACCACGCAGTACCTCCGGCAGTGCCGTGAGAACCAAGGCACCAAACAGCGGCCCCCATACGACTTCGCTGCCTCCGATCACAGCATAAGACAGAATCTCTACGACTTTATGATAGTTAAAATCATCTGGCGTAATGGTCGTCGTAATGTGGGCGAACAATCCTCCACACACCCCTGCCAAAATTGAACCGATCACAAAAGCAAGCATTTTATAATAGTTGACTTGCAATCCCATCGCTCGTGCCGCCGTTTCATCTGCTTTGATCGCTTCAAAAGCACGCCCCAGACGCGAACGGTTCAGACGCAGCGTCAGGAAAAGAACGAAGGCAAACAGGAGCAGCATAAAAACAAAGGTCGATAATGACTTCATTTGCATGACCGAAATACCAAAGGTTTGCGCTTTTAACCCCATTGCTTTTTCAAAATCGTACAAGTAATTGCCAATTGATTGAAGTCCGGTCAATCCGAGGGCTCCATTCGTAATTTCCATATTAAGAAAAATTACGCGGATCACTTCACCAAAGCCAAGCGTAGCAATTGCCAGGTACAAGCCATGGAGCTTCAATGTCGGAGCACCGATCAAGAGTGCAATCAGCCCTGCCGCCAGTCCTCCGATCAAGATGGCGATAAACAGAGGCATGTCCGCTTGCTTTGTCAAAATACTCGCCGTAAAAGCACCAATGCTCATAAAGCCAGCATGTCCCAAGGAAAGCTGGCCCGTCGAGAGCGTAATGTAAATACTGATCGCTAAAATACTGTTTAACAAAATAAAAGTCAGTACCTGTAAGTTATATGGATTGAGAATGTCCAATGTCTGCACCTCCCTTACGCTTTGCGTCCAAATAGTCCTTCTGGCTTCAAGAGCAAAATGAGAATGATCAAGCCAAAAGCAACCGCATCCCGATACGACGAGTCTCCGTACGCGACAGTAAACACCTCGATAATACCGAGCAATACGCCACACACCATAGCTCCAGGAATGCTGCCTACTCCGCCTAAAATCAAAACAGCCAAACCTTTGAAGCCAAGCGTCATCCCCATCGTCGGAATGAGAGCAGAGTACGCCATCCCGATCAATATGCCGGCTACGCCTCCCAGTGCCGAAGCAAGCATAACGGTCACGACAATGACCATATTCGTGTTAATCCCCAAAATATTTGCTGTATCCGTATTTTCAGCCGTCGCGCGAATGGCTTTTCCCATTTTCGTTTTTTGAATCCAGAAATGCAGGACGAACATCAGCAACACAGAAATCGCCAAAATAACGAGATCGACGCTGCGAATTTGGATGAGCCCCAAGTCAAAAGTGGCATCCCCAAAGGATTGTGGGAACGCACGGGAGTCAGCACCAAAAAACTTGTGCATGGCTTCCTCCATCAAAATGGCAAATCCGATCGTACTAATCAAGGATGCCAGATGGGGTACATTTTTTTTACGAAGGGGGCGAAGCGCCGTATACTCCAGCACGAGACCCAAAATGGCCGATATCACGACCGCCACGATCAGCGCTACCCCTAAAGGCATATTCAGGCTGGTCATCAATACCAAGCCAACCAGTGATCCAAAAATAAAAATTTGGCCGTGTGCCATATTAATGATTCCCAAGACACCAAAAATGAGCGTATAGCCCAATGCAATCAATGAATAAGTGCTACCAACTGTCAAACCGTTGACTAATTGTTGCCAAAACAAATGCCTCACCTCACTGTTAAGTGGTTAACATCCAACGAAGATCGAGTTATTCTCGCTGGATCAGCAAGCGAAGAACTTCATCTGGTACTTTCTGATCCAGCGAGATAACTATAGAAAAAGAAGCCCGGAGCGACCCCGGGCACGATCCTATTCAAACGGGACGAATTTGCCTTCTTTTGCGACAACGACAACCGCATCACCAATCGGATTGCGTTTCTCGTCAAAAGACAGTTTGCCGGATACACCTGTGAAGTCTTTCAGCTGAGCCAATTGTCCGCGCAATTCTTCGCGATCTGCTTTTCCTGCGGCAAGCAGTGACTGCGACATGATATACAGCGAGTCGTATGCTTGGGCAGCGAACTGGTCAGGCTTTTTGTTGTATTTGGCTTCGAATGCTTTTACGAAGGCTTGTACTTTATCATCTTTCTTTTCAGGGCTGAATGGAGTCGCAACGATCAAGCCCTCAGCAGCTGGTCCTGCAATTTCAAAAACTTTCGGATTATTGAAACCATTTCCACCGAGAATTGTCCCTGTAAAGCCCAACTCACGTGCTTTTTTCACAACCATAGAGCCTTCTTTGTACAAAGCGGACACTAGCAAAGCGTCTGGGTTTGCTTGCTTCAGCTTAGTCAATTGGGCCGAGAAATCCACATCGCCATTTGCGAAAGTCGCTTCACTGGTAATCTCCAAGCCCAGCTTTTCAGCGGTTGCTTTCATGACCTTGTAACCATTCACGGAGAAATCATCGTTGGATGCATGGATGAGTGCTACTTTTTTCAAGCCATTTTTCTCCACGGCTGCTTTCATAGCTGTCGGGATCGCAATGGATTCAGGCAAAGAATTGCGGAACACGTACTCCCCGATATCATTGATTCCTTCTGACGTGTTGGAGATACCAAAAATCGGGGTTTCCGCCTCGTTTGCAACTGGTCCTGCTGCAAACATTTCACCGGAAAGTGTCGGTCCGATGATCGCCACAACATTATCCTGATTAATCAGTTTATTTACCGCATTAATCGCGCCTTCTTTTTCTCCGGCGGAGTCTTCAAACTTCAGTTCGATCTTGAGCTTGCCTTTGTTTGCTTCATTCAGCTCGCCCAACGCCAGCTCCAATCCTGCTTTTTGTGCTTCTCCATAGGCTGCGCCAGATCCTGAGAGGAAACCAACGACACCGATTTTTGCTTGAATCTCTTGTCCGTCGGCGCTAGCTGCTTGTCCAGAGCCACCTTCTCCTGCTGCAGGAGCACTTGTATTTCCTCCGCTCGAACATCCGACCATCAATACCGCCCCTAGCGAAATCGCCGCCAGCGAGCGCATCAAATGAAATCCCTTCATTAGAAAAGCCCCCTCTATTTTCTAAATAAATTGAATATATGAAGTTTAATCAAAGTATTCTAAAAACGCAATTATTTTCGCTCAAGTAAACTTAATTTTTTGACAAACGATCGTTCAGAATTCCGCATCAGTCCATAAAAAAAAGCGGCACCTTACATGCCGCTTTACTCATTGCATTGCTCTTACAGATGTTTGCCTACAGTTGCCATGAGCGCTTCTTTTGGTTGGAAGCCGATCACTTTGTCAACTGGTTGACCGTCTTTGAATACGATCAGTGTTGGGATGGACATTACGCCAAAACGACCAGCAGAATCTGGGTTGTCATCCACGTTTACTTTGACGATTTTGAGCTGGGAGCCCACTTCACCATCGATTTGCTCCAGTACAGGAGCGATCATTTTGCAAGGGCCGCACCATGGAGCCCAGAAGTCAACCAGGACTGTACCGCCTTGCTCTACTTCCTGGGAAAAGTTTTGGTCGGTAGCATTTACAATTGCCATAGAAGTTACCTCCTTGAATTTCAATTACTAAATAAAGGTTCCTAACGGTTATCAGTATATCATTCAAACACCAAATTGACTACGCCGCTCCACACTTTGCCCTACACTTCTCGCTATAGTCTGTCCAGTCAGGCCGCACCTTATTGCCCGACTTGTTTGAGCCGGTTAATCTCCCGTTCGTGGTCACTAACTTTCCGATGCAGCAGATCAAGGTCTGCATCGATATTTTTATTTTGGCGTTCCAACCTGTCTAATCGTCGCGTAGCGTCATCGCGGAATTCGTACATCTCATCACGAAACACGTACACCTCATCACGAAAATCATACATTTCTTTCTTAAACTCGCGTAGCTCCTCCTGTGTTTCTTTAACCAATCGGTTATTCTCTGCCACCATGTGTATCAGTTGTTGCAAAAGCTGTTCGCTCATCCCGATCACCTCTCCTTACTGCCTATTATACCAAGCAAGGAAAACATAAAGTAAGCCTTACGGACAAAAAAAGCGCCCCAAAAGGAGCGCCTTGTTACCGTTTTTCTGTTATACCAACACTTTTTTAAACTCAGCCGTCAGCAATGGCAGCACTTCGAACAAGTCACCTACGATACCGTAATCAGCCACTTGGAAGATTGGCGCTTCCGGATCTTTGTTGATGGCTACGATGACTTTTGAGCTGGACATACCAGCCAAGTGCTGAATCGCTCCCGAAATCCCGCACGCGATATACAGATCAGGTGTAACAACCTTACCTGTCTGTCCGATCTGCATGGAGTAATCGCAATAGTCTGCGTCGCAAGCGCCACGTGATGCACCAACAGCTGCACCGAGTACTTCCGCCAGATCGTACAACGGCTGGAAGCCTTCTGCACTCTTCACTCCGCGCCCACCGGAAATCACGACTTTTGCTTCGGAAAGGTCTACTTTGCCGCTTGTTTTTCTTACAACATCTTTAACGATCGTGCGCAAATCCTTGATATCCAATTCAACTGGTACCACCACTGCCGTTTTCGAAGGGTCAGCAGCGCCGATGGCAATGTTGTTTGGACGAATCGTAATAAATGTTGTTCCATCAACGAATTTGCGCGTTTGCGTCGCTTTTCCTGCATAGATCGGGCGAACGAAGACAGGACCCGCTTCTACACTTGTTACGTCCGAAACCAGACCATAACCGAGTCTCGCTGCTACGCGAGGTGCGATATCACGACCGATCGCGGTGTGACCCAAAACAACTGCGTCTGGAGAAGCCAGTTCAATCAACTGCGCGAGTGCCTGCACATACGCATCTGGCGTGTACTGTGCCAACGCTGTATGATCAGCCGTATATACCGTGCTCGCACCGTGATGACCCAATGTCACTGCATGCGTTGCTGCATTTGCTCCGAATACACCTGCTACGATTTCGCCGCCTTCAGCCAATGCTTGTGCTGCAGTCAATGCTTCCAGCGACACGTTGCGAAGTTGTCCGTCACGTACTTCTGCCAATACAAGTACTTTTTTCATGGATATCCTCTCCCTCTCGCTTAGATCACTTTCGCTTCATTGCGCAACAGTTGCACTAATTCCGACGTTTGAGCTGCCAATTCGCCAGAGAGAATGCGACCCGCCTGCTTTTTCGGAGGCAATGTCTGATCGACGATTTCTGTCTTTGCTTTTACCTCATCCGCAGTAATTCCCAAATCGTCTGCACCGAGTCTATCCAATGGTTTTTTCTTCGCTTTCATGATACCGGGGAGAGAAGGATAGCGCGGCTCGTTGAGTCCTTGCTGAGCCGTAATCAAAACAGGAAGGCTCGTCTCCACAACTTCCAGGTCCCCTTCTACATCGCGCTCTACGCGTACGTTCGTCCCGTCCACCTCTAGCTTCACAGCAGTCGATACATGGTTAATTCCCAGTTCTTCTGCCAGACGAGGACCGCCTTGGCCAGCCCCGGAGTCTACAGCCATTTGTCCACCAATGATGATATCGAAGCCAACCTTTTTCGCTACTGCAGCCAATACTTTGGCGATCGTGAATTCGTCTCCGAACAGAGACTCGTCATCCACCAAAACAGCCTTGTCTGCACCCATTGCCAAAGCAGTACGCAATGCACTTTCAGCACGATCTGGGCCGACGCTGATCACGGTTACTTCGCCGCCGTGATCTTCCTTGAGCTTGATCGCCTCTTCTACAGCGTACTCATCGTAGGGATTAATGATGAATTCAACGCCATCTTCGGAAATTTGCCCGTTTTGGATGACGATTTTTTCTTCTGTGTCAAACGTTTGTTTCAACACAACCACGATATTCATCAGGATGCCTCCTCCTTAGTGGTACCTCATACTTGTGAAGCTATATGCTTAACTACCGATCTGCGAATTGCGGCTTGCGCTTCTCGAGAAAAGCAGTCACGCCTTCTTTTACGTCCTCCGTCGCGAATGCATCGCCAAATAGCTTTGCTTCTTGCTCTAAGCCTTGTGACAACGATAGCTCCGTTGTGTTATGGATGGACGTTAGGGCAAACTTCAGGGTAATCGCGCTCTTACTTGCGAAAACAGCCGCCAGCTTCTGCGCTTCTGCAAGCAACTGCTCTACGGGATAAACCGCTTCCACAAGACCGATACGCAGAGCTTCCTCGCCACCGATCATCTCAGATGTGAGAATCATTTGCGTCGCTTTGCCACGACCAACCAGACGTGGTAGACGTTGTGTACCACCGTAGCCAGGAATGAGTCCGAGATTCAACTCAGGCAGCCCGAGCTTGGCTTCAGGTGCTGCAAAGCGGATATGGCATGCCAACGCAAGCTCCAAACCTCCGCCAAGGCAAGCGCCGTTAATTGCTGCAATGATTGGCTTCGGGAACGTTTCCAAGCGATTAAACAATGCTTGACCCTTCTTCGCCAGTTCTTCTGCATTATCCCGATTCAGTTGGGTAAATTCTTTGATGTCTGCTCCTGCAATGAAAAACCGACCTTCGCCAGTCAAAACGATTGCTTTGATTTCATCGTTATTTTCCCACTGGTCCAAAAGTTCACTCAATTGACCGAGCACTGCTTGACTGAGTGCGTTAGCAGGCGGGTTGCTAACCGTAACCGTAGCAACGCGATCAACGATTTCTACATTCCAATGCGACGCCATTCCTCTCCCCCCAAACTCTCTCCATATATAAAAACAGCTACTTCTTTCGATCCGAGCGATCGCTCAGTCTTGCTGTTTCCATTGTAACAAACGTTTTCATGCAAAAAAAGCTTTTCTTTTCATTCTTTTCCCTTCATACCAAGCAGGAAGAGGTTATGAATGGAATCAACATAAGAGACAAGGTCGTACTTGCACTGTTTCATCACCCAAGATGTCGTCACTTCGTCCAGCGTTCCAAAAATCATTTTTCGCGTAATCCGCACCTCGAGATCGGATCGGAATACGCCCTGTTCCATACCCTCTACGATCACTTCGTCAATGAGGTTGAAATACTGCTTCATCACGTTGCCGATTCCTTCACTAATGATCGGGCTGGATTGGCGTAGCTCGATTTGCGTCACTTTTGCCAGATCCTGGTCCATGGATAGCTGGCTTAAGTGTGCATGAATGAGTACATACAGCTTTTGCTCAATGGTCGTCGCTTCCGAAATGCGTTTGCGGTTTGTCTCTACAAACTGGCCCATCTTTTCGTTAAACAGTGAAATCAAAATATCATCCTTGTTTTCAAAATAGAGGTATATGGTGCCGTCTGCTACCTTCGCCTCTTTTGCAATTTTCGATACCTGGGCACTGTAATAGCCCTGTTTGGCGATTACTCGAACAGCAGCATCAATAATGGCTTGATACTTTTCCCCCGTTTTCTTTGCCATAACTACCTCCATGTTTACTAACATTGATGACGAAATGAATGATCACTCATTCATAATTAGTGTATTACAGGGCCACTCCTCTGTCAATCGCAAGAGGTCAGCAAAAAAGGCCGCTTTCCGCCTGGGATCGCAAGCCTCAAAACATCAGCTACTAGCTCGTTTTGATTTCTTCCTGGGCTTCTCTTTTCTTCTTGTCTTCTTCTTGTAATTGACGACGCAGTACTTTTCCGACCATGGTTTTGGGCAAATCTGTACGAATCTCGTATTGTCTCGGAATCTTATAGGCGGCAAGTCTCTGTCTGCAATGCGCTTCCAGATCCTCTTCACTCGCGAGCTGTCCATCCTTGAATACGACGTATGCTTTGACTGTTTCGCCCCGGTACGGATCTGGGACACCGATGACTGCTGCCTCCTGGATGGCGGGATGCTCAAACAGCACTTCTTCTACTTCGCGCGGATAAATATTGAAGCCACCGGCTATTATCATGTCTTTTTTGCGATCTACGATATAGAAATAGCCGTTTTCGTCCATATAGCCCATATCTCCCGTCAAAAACCAGCCATCCTTCAATACGGCGGCGGTATCTTCTGGGCGATTCCAATAGCCGAGCATGACTTGGGGTCCTTTTACGGCCAACTCTCCGACGTCGCCTTGGGGCATCTCATCTCCCGTTGCCGTATCCACAATTCGGCAATCCGTATCTGGCCACGGCATTCCGATGCTTCCAGTAATGCCTTTTTCCCAAATGGGATTAGAATGTGTTACGGGAGAAGCCTCCGTCATCCCATAACCCTCGACCAGCTTGCCGCCCGTCAACTTCTCAAATTTGAGCTTGACTTCGATCGGCAACGGAGCGGATCCACTGACACATGCGTCGATGGAAGAAAGGTCATGTTTCTTCAAGTCCGGGTGGTTGATGAGACCGATATACATGGTTGGTGCCCCTGGGAAAAGAGTAGGCTTCCGTTTATCAATCATTTCAAATATTTGTTTCACGTCGAATTTGGGAACGAGAATAATTTCTGCTGCGATACAAATGCCTTTGTTCATCACGGTAGTCATCCCATACACGTGGAACAGCGGGAGCACACACAAAATCCGTTCCTGTCCCTTTTTCAGCTTGTAAAGGACCGCTTGGCACTGGACTGCATTCGCAATGAGGTTGGCGTGCGTCAGCATGACGCCTTTGGCAACACCTGTTGTCCCCCCTGTATACTGGAGGAGCGCGATGTCCTGGGTCGGATCGACTGGTACTTCAACAGGCTTGGTAGCGCTTTCTTTTAATACAGAAAGAAAAGGCTCAATATCTGCGCTGTATGTAACCTGCGGATTTTGTCCTTGTTTCTTCTGCACGAACGGATATAGCCATTTTTTCAATAAGGGAAGGAAATCGCCAATGCTTGTGATGATGATTCGTTGAAGTGAGGTAGATGCACGGACTTGGGTAACACGTTTGTACAACAAATCCAGTGTGATGATGGTCTCGGCGCCTGAATCGTTCATTTGGTGAATCAATTCTCGCTCGGTATACAGCGGGTTGGTCATGACCACGATCGCGCCTGCAAAAAGCGCTCCGTAGTAGCTGATGACGGCTTGAGGAGTATTTGGTAGCATAATCGCCACGCGGTCGCCTTTCTTTACACCGCGCTTGATCAATGCATTGGCAAATTGGTATGACAACTGCAAAAGCTCTCGATACGTAATGCTTTTTCCCATGAAATAGATCGCGTTACTGTCTGGATACATAGCTGCAGACTGCTCCAGAAAATGCGTCAAAGGAACACGGGGGTAATCCAATGACGGCGCAGTTTCGGGCGGGTAATTGGCAATCCAAGGCTTGGCATTTGACATGGTCATTCCCTCCATCCCTTAAATGGCCTTGCCTCTCCCTATGATCTACATTCATAATCTCTTCCTAATGACTATTGTATTCGAAACATATCCAATTTTCCAACTAAAATCATGTACTTTCCATCTGGGACAAGACATTCGACGAAAAAAAGGACGCAGCCCTTGATGAAAGCCGCGTCCTTTGCCCTTATGCTGTATGTGTCTTACGGTGTTACTTCCTTGATAATTTGCTGTCGTGCTCTTTCCCGTTCAGCTGTGGGGACGAGATGATACCAGCCAACGATGCCATTATGCCAAATGCGCTCATCCTGCCCGACCAATGTATCAGCTTGAATGGAGTTCGGAGTGCCATCGCCATAGGACAATAACAGAGAAGCGATTTCCTGCTCAGTGAGGTCCGTTTTCACATGCTGACCCAGTATTTCCATGAGTGAAAATGCCTTGGTATACACTTGGAGTGAGGTGCCTTTAGAAGCCAATGCTTTGAGAATCTCCTGCTGTCGGTCAATCCGCATGTAATCACTGTCTTCCTTGCCTAGATCACTTTTGCGATAACGAGCGTAATCCAATGCCTGCTCACCTGATAAAGTCTGCAGCCCTGGTTGAATGTCGATGTACGTGTCGTCGCTCGGATCGCTGTACTTCATACGTTTCTTCACATCGACAGTGACACCTCCCAGCTCGTCCACAATTTGACGGAAGCCATCGAAATCTACGGAGATATACCGATCAATTTTTAGTTGCAAAAATTTTTCTAGCGACTCTTTCACCATCTTTGGACCACCAAAAGCCATCGCATGGTTCACCTTGTCATATCCTTTTCCCGGGAGCTCCATGTAGCTGTCACGTGGAATCGCCAAAAGGTAGACGGATTGCTTCCCGGGATGAATCGCCGCAAGCATCATTGTATCTGAACGTGCACTTTCCCCGTCTCGACTATCCACACCAAGAAGCAGGGCGACGAAAGGCTTCAATGGTTCTGTTCCTGTCAAAAGATCACGTGGAGGAAGGGAAACAGCTGCCTGTTTTGCGCTCCCTTTGGCTCCATCAATCGGAGCATACCACTGATTTGTCATTTGCTTATATTGATAGGCACTGTAGGCAACCAGCAGCAACGCCCCGATCGCCAAACAGGATAAGGTATGAAACGCAATCTGTTTTCCATGTCGCTTGAAAAATGACCATATAAACATGACAAAGCCTCCCCCTTTGCTTCCATTTTTAACAGGGGAGACTTCGTTTAAACCTATGTGCGTTCGACAACCATCGCCATACCCATCCCGCCGCCAACACAAAGGGCAGCCAAGCCTCGTTTCAGCTGTCGCCGCTTCATTTCGTGCAGCAAGGTTACGACAATTCGGCAGCCAGTAGAACCGACAGGATGACCTAGCGCGATGCCGCTTCCGTTCACATTCGTTATTTCCCGCGGTAACTCCAGCAGTTTTTCCACGGCGAGGTATTGCGCGGCAAAGGCTTCGTTTACTTCGATCAGTTCGATATCCGCGAGCGTCAAACCCGCTTTTGCCAATGCACTCTTCACTGCTGGAACGGGTCCATATCCCATCAAATCAGGCTCTACCCCCGCTACTGCCCACGAGACAATTCTGCCGAGTGGTTCGATACCGAGCTCTCTCGCTTTTCCTTCTTTCATCAAAACGGCTGCGGACGCTCCATCGTTGAGCCCAGATGCATTGCCTGGCGTCACTGTACCATTGTCACGAAAACTTGGTCTTAGCTTCGCGAGACTTTCCAACGTCACTCCCCTGCGAGGGAATTCGTCTTCCGTTACGATGGTTTCTTCGGTGCGCTTTTTAATTGGGACTCCGATAATTTCTTCGGCAAACATACCGCTATCTATGGCGCGGATCGCATTTTGCTGACTGCGCAAGGCAATCTCATCTGACTCCTCGCGCGTGATCCCATAACGATCGACCAGACGTTCTGCTGTCTCGCCCATCAGGATTTGATGGTGGGGGTCTGTTAACAACTCCCACATCGCATCGGTCATTTCCCCATGTGTCAATCGTTTGCCCCAGCGCGCATTTTTCAGGACATACGGGGCGTTGCTCATGCTCTCTACGCCGCCTGCCAAGACGATTTCACTGTCGCCTAAAAGGATTTGGGAAGCGCCGCTCGCAATCGCTTGCATGCCAGATGCACATTGACGTTGAATCGTGTAGCCCGTCACTTCTTTCCCCAACCCTGCATCCAATGCTGCCACTCGCGCTATGTTTGGCTCGTCTGTACGTTGAATGCAATTTCCTAAAATGACTTCATCGATCAGAGAAGCCTCCAGGCCAGATCGAGCCATGACACCGCGAATGACGGTTTCTGCCAGCTTGCGAGCGCTTACATCTTTCAGGACGCCACCAAACGTACCGATTGGCGTACGTCCGGCAGCAGCAATGACAACCTGCTCCATTGTTTTCCCCTCCATTGAGTACCCTATTTTCTTTATTTTCTCACACGGAAGTTACAAGGCAGTTCTAAGCGATGTTTTTCAATACAACGGTAACCCATTCGTCTTTTTGACTTTCTTTCTCTACTTGGAAGCCCGCCTGTTCAAATGTGGCGATGACAGCTTCCCGATTCCATTCCACAATTCCGGAGAGAATCAAAATTCCTTCAGGAGCCATTCGCTCCGTAATCATCGGAAGCATCGCGACATTTTCATCGCCTCCGATGTTGACCAGAATGACATCAGCTTGGTCAGGCAATTGAGACTTCACTGCGTCCTCGCTCGCATCCCCAATCATGACTTGTACAGCGTGGTCAGGAAGGTGGTTATTCGTTGCATTGACGAGAACCTGATACTCGCTTTGTGGATTAATATCAACTGCCCATACAGGATGCTTCGCTCCATTCAAAGCGCAGTACAAAGAGAGAATTCCTGAGCCAGCTCCTACATCAATGACTTGCTTACCCTCCAGATCCATTTCTTGCAAAAACAAAAGAATGTCCTGCGTCGTTCCATGATAGCCGGTTCCGAATGCAGCACCTGGATCGATCCATAGGATATGCCGAGCTGACTCCAGCGCTGCGGGGTCTGTCCACGTTGGTGCCACCCACCAGTCGCCTATTTTGACTTCCCGGAACTCCTCTTTCCACGATTCATTTTCTTCAGCTACGAGTTCTACTTCTTTTATGGTGACTTGTCCATTCCAGCGTTGAATGTAGGTCTTCAGGCGAGCTACATGCTCCTCTTCACGATCGTGCTGGGGTTCAAATAAATACCCAACAAGTGGACCTTCCGTATTTTCTGCGTAATCATATCCGTTTTCCGTTGCCAGTACTTCTATTTGCGGTTCGATCCAGCCAAGCGTGTAGGAGCTGGTCAAAACCTCTGCCACAAACAAATCCTCAATCTCAGGTTCCACTAGTAATGTGTATTTGAGCCACATGCTTTCCATGATGAAAAATGCTCCTTCCCTTTTGCTGTCATTCGTCCCTATTCTTGCGGACATCTATTCACTCATATGTGGATGGTAAGGATGATAGAGAACATGGTATGATAGTAGAATGGACTAACATAACCGCAGGGAGGCTTACCATGTTTGACGAATTTTTTTACCGTCGCCGCAAAAATAAGGGGCTATTCATCGTCATGATTGCCCTCATTGTTCTTGGCATCGGCATGTTCGGTATGGGTTTCCTCTATATGTTCTCGTAAGTGGGAACAACATCATTATACCCTACGAACCGCGCTGCACCCACTGTATCTGTCAAAACAATTGGAGCGTGAAGTTTTCTACTGTGGTTGCTTTACTTCCCCTTGTTTACTCGATTATACTTGAGAATGTATTTTTCCTGTACGTTTGATATAGAAAGAAGGTTCACTCCATGTCGCGAATTCTCATCTCCGGGTACTACGGCTTTAATAATGCCGGAGACGATGTGGTCCTGTACGGCATCATCAGCTCTCTTAAGCGGGAACAACCAAATATCTCTCTCGCCGTCTTGTCCAATCAGCCTGATCGGACTGCGGAATTGTTCGGGATTGAAGCCTATAACCGCTGGAGCTTTGGAACCATCGTCCGCGAGCTTTCGCGAAGTGACATGCTGGTGATGGGCGGCGGTACACTGATGCAGGATGTAACCAGTCCGCGCAGTGTCCTCTACTATTTGGGCATCGTCACCATTGCCAAGCTTTTAGGTAAACCCGTGGTCTTTTACGCACAAGGATTTGGCCCCATCCTCAAGTCGCTCAGTCGCACGATGATTAAACGCGTGGTGAATCACGTCAACATCATCACGGTTCGCGACTACGAATCAGGGGAGGACTTCAAAGCCTGCGGCGTAAAAAAAGCCCCTATCTATATAACAGCTGACCCTGCTCTGACGATATCCCCAGACGATATTGCTGATCAACGGGGAAAAGAGCTGCTCTATGGTATGTTTGATGATCCTTCCAAGCCTTTAGTCGCCATCTCTGTCCGGGACTGGAAGCAGGAACAGCAATTCAAACAGAAGATAGCCCGAGCAGCAGATTGGTTTATCATGCGCGGATGGAATGTTCTCTTCCTGCCGATGCATGTCCCTAGTGATTTGGCACCGTCCCAGGAAATTATGGACCAGATGAGCCAACCAGGAGCACGTCTTCTCGATGCGCCTGTTACTTTTCATGACATTATGTCGGTACTGAAGCAATGCAACTACGTCGTTGGTATGCGGCTTCACTCGCTTATTCTTGCGTGCATGCTGCGGATCCCTTTTATCGGCATCTCCTACGATCCGAAAATTGATCGATTCGTAGAACGCGCTGGAATGCCCAATGCTGGTCATATTACTACACTCGATGAAACTACACTTTTGACCTTGCTCGCTGAAAAACTGGACAACCTCGATCACGAAATTGATGTGGTAACGAAGCATTCCCATCTGTTAGCAATCGAAGCTTCCAAAAGCAGTGAACTTGTTCTACAGGCGCTGCGTAAATAAGGCTGACCTGGAAAGGAGGACATCATGTCCTTTTCTTTACAAGTGTTACTTGGTTTAAATCGATTATTTCCTCTCCCCGTTCACCCTTTCAACCTGGCAAACAACGGGGAAATGAGCTATACCGAATGGCAATTTCAAAAAGGGGATCAAACCATTCAGTTTTTCCTCCCCTTCCATTCACAGGAGCAAATGTTCCGTGACCAAACGGTTTTGGACATCGGCTGTGGCGGCGGGGGAAAAACCTGTTATTACGCCACCTATGGTCCTAAAAAAATGATCGGCATCGACATCGTCCCCCACTACGCGGAGGAAGGAAATGAATTCGCGAAGAAAAAAGGACTGGATCATCTTGTCTCCTTCATGACTGGTGATGCCGCGAGAATGGACTTCCCGGACAACACGTTCGATACGATCATCATGAATGACGCGATGGAACACGTAGGCGAACCGGAAAAGACGCTGGAGGAATGCTTTCGGGTATTGAAGCCTGGAGGTCACCTCTATATCAATTTTCCGCCGTATTATCATCCATACGGTGCTCATTTGTCAGATGCGATCGGCATTCCTTGGGTGCATGCTCTCTTCTCGGAGCAAGCCTTGATTGATGCCTACAAAAAGCTAGTCCGCGACTTGCCAGACGGTTCTGACCGGATTGCTTTTCGTTTCGACAAGCTACCTGATGGCAGAGATACGATCTCGTACATCAATCGCATGACGATCAAACGGTTTCGAAAAATTCAACAAGGCGTGGTTCAGCCTGCGGTTTACCAGCGAGAGATTCCATTGCGCAATCAGTTGCAGACCTTGGCGAACTTACCTGCTACCCGTGAATTTTTCGTAAAAATGGTCGTCTGTGTTTATCAAAAAACGAAATAAGCAAGATCACAAAAACCCCTTCCTCCGTTTGTGGAGAAAGGGGTTTTTTCGATTCTATCAATCGTTATTCGTATTGGACTTTAACGAGGAAGCCTGTTTCTTTCGAATGAATTGAATAAAGGTGCGCAGCTTGTTTCCGCCTGGCAGCCAGTCCAGCTCCTTATCCTCAATGAGTGGAATGATAATAAGCAGTCCCAAGTAGACAACAAGTCCTACACCGACTCCAGCGACGGTCTCTATCGCTCCCAAAATGCGCACTGGTTCTCTTCCCCTGAATAGGAAATCTACTACTTCAGTCGCTCCCCAAGCCAGAATCAGCATGAGGTTAGCCACCAGTAACGGATAAATGGTATCAAAGCGCCAGTTTATCGGAATCGATACGTAACGGTTGATGACTCGCATATTGAGTACGCAGACAAATGCAGTAGCAACCAGCCATGACAGGGACAAGCCGTCCATGCCGAACATCGAGGTAAACACGAGTGTCGCCAGTACTTTTACAATGACACCATACAGCAGATGACGCGCAGGGATTTTTTCTTTGCCGATCCCTTGCAAAATACCGTTTGTAGCAAGCAACAAGGAAAGCGGGATCGCCGTGATGCCTAAAATCGCCATTGCACGTGTGCCTTCCATATCACCATACAACGCCAGATTCGCCCCTTCAGCTACAGCTGTCAGTCCAAGACCCGCAGGTAAGCCGATTAGCCAAGCAAAGCGCAGGGAGAGCTTGGTCAAGGTCGTAATCCGTTCCTGATCCTTTTGTCTGATCGCTTCGGCAATAGCAGGCACGATCGAGAGAGCAATCGACGATCCGAACAAGCTCGCCATTTGCAGAAGTGGTCCTCCCCTGCTGTAAATGCCAAACCACGTATCCGCCGTCAAGCCGTCCACATTCCATATGTAGCGGAAGATGTTAATCGCCAGGAAGGAATCGGTCAGGCTGAAAATCGGGATAACCAAGGCGCTGACACAAATCGGCCAGGCAATTCGCCACATCGAGGCGAAGAAGGCACGATCATACCACCAGGTAAGGCGTCCCCACTCTGCTCCGCTAAATACGGAATTTTTCCGGTTGTGGAGCCACATGAGTAACGCTAGAAACCCGAGACTTAAAAATGTACTGATCATCGTACCGAAGTTCACTCCGGTAATCACTGTATCCGTATCTTCACCGAGTGACACGAGATACAGGGAAGCTACCAAAATAAATACGACACGCAACGTCTGCTCTACGATTTGCGAGAGCCCGACAACCAACATTTTTTGATGGCCGTAGAAAAAGCCGCGAATAACCGCAATCAAGGGAACGAACAGCAGCGACATGGAAATCGCCCGAATTGGCTCAATCAAATGCGGATTCCCCATGAGCTTTGCGATGAGTGGGGAGCTTGCGTACAGGAGTGCAAACAAGACAAGTCCGATGGCGCCCATCATGACCATGCTACGGGCCAAAATTTGTCCAATAGAGCCTTGCTTTCCTTCAGCCAATGCCTCTGCAATCACCCTCGACAACGCTACTGGCACACCTGCTGTCGCCAATATGAGAAAGGTCAGGTAGAGAGGATATACTTCCTGATAGAGTCCGAGACCTCTGTCGCCCACTATCTCCTGAAGCGGAATCCGATAAAACATCCCGATAACTTTTGACAAAATCCCCGCAATGGCTAAGATCAACGCTCCCGCGAGAAAATGACTTTTTTTCAACATGGGTAACTCCTTTATTCGTCTCTTTGACTGGACACCCGTGGGGCAGCACCAATCGACATGAACCCACTCTCTATCCTACTATCATTTCCCTCTTCCAGCAAACAGGTATATCGATGGAATTTCGCAGGAATACTGGTGAAAAACAGATTCCATTGATTTTTTTTAATCGTCAGCCTGTGTGATCTGTGAGTAGGAGGGGATATTATGCCCACAACCGGATTTTTGATCCGCCATGTACAGTGGCCGTTAATGGAGGCTTTGAAAGGAAATCGCATCCGTCCTTATATAAAAGAATTGCAAGCAGCCGAGCATCTATCTACCGAAGAGCTTAACGTGCTGCAGCGAGAAAAGCTAGTGAAGCTACTCGATCATGCGATACAAAACGTACCGGCCTACACTTCCTTCGCTCCAGACTGGAGCAAAATGCGGGAGATGCCTGAACGCTTTTTGCAGCGTATTCCTGTTCTGACCAAAGCACACTTTCGGCAAAACGCTGATCAATATATGAGCCAAGGCCTACAAACAAGCGGGCTCATTGGAAATCGTACAGGAGGCTCCACAGGTGAGCCTACCCATTTTTATCTCGATCGTCCAACTGTCGAGCGATATGAAGCTGCGCGCTGGTTGGGGCTATCCTGGTACGGCATTCGCATAGGTGACCCATGTGTGATGATTTGGGGTTCGCCACTCGAATTAAACGCCCAGCAAGCTCGCCGCTACCGCTGGAAGGACCGCTGGTTGAAAAACCGCATGATGATTTCTGCCTATGAACTGGACGACAGACATGTAGAAGCAAACCTGCGCCTCATCCGGAATTTCCAACCAGCCTATTTATACGGCTACGCCTCCGCTCTTCATACGCTCGCCACGATGATGCTACGACGTGGCATGACACTCGGAATCCCTCTCAAAGCCGTGGTCTCTACAGCAGAAAGCCTGCACGAACACCAGCGGCAAACAATTGCCCAAGCTTTTGATGCGCCTGTTGTGAATGAATACGGCGCCCGTGACGGCGGAATTATCGCCTATCAATGCAAGGCTGGGAGCATGCATGCCTTTTCCGGGAACTGTTATTTGGAGGTAGTCGATCCCATTACGCATATTCCCGTCTACAAAGGGCACCCAGGAGCACTGCTTGTCACAGACCTGCACAATACCGTGATGCCCCGCCTGCGCTACCAATTAGGAGATGTCGTCGCGCTTTCTGATTCAGTCTGCTCATGCAATCTCCCTTTTCCACTGCTTGCTACGATCGATGGCAGAGAAGACGACATGTTCCTATCGTTAAACGGCCGCTACGTGCACGGACATTATTTTAATCACATCGTGCGCAATATGGACAGCTTCCGCACCTTCCAGATCATCCAGCATGAGCCGGAGCGACTGAGCCTGAGACTGGTGAAGGAGCCCGAACGTTTTTTACCTGCCGATGAAGCCAAGCTTTTGGCAGGAATTCGCTCAGCATTAGGTCAAGTGAGCATCCAAGTTTCTTACGTGGAAACCATTCCCCCTGCAAGCTCGGGTAAGACTCGTTATGCAATCCGGGAATTCCCCCTTACGAGCGCCCTTCCGCTGGAGTAGACCGCTTGCGTACTTTTTGCAGCAGCTCTGATACAAGTGGCTCGCGAACCAAAATGAGCACCACGAGATATAAAAGAGCAGCACCAATAATTCCTAGCGGCAAATACAACCAGACAGGCCATGCGGATAACCATGGATCGATGAGCAAAATAGCACCGGCCATAACTGCGCAGCCCAAAATGGTTTTCCCGGCAGTCATGAGGAAATTCGCTCGTACAGGGCTGCCTACCGCTCTCCATAGCAAAACAAAGAGCAGGAGCGCTTGACTGATAGCTGAAACTGCATTAGCCAGGGCAATTCCGCCATGACCAAGCAATGGAATTAGCAACCAGTTGGCAAGAGCATACACACCGATCCCGATCGCCCCGATAATAACGGGTGTCTTCGTGTTTTCCAGTGCATAAAAGGCGCGAGTCAGCAAGTCTCTCGACGCTAAAAAGAATAGTCCCACACCGTAAAACGGCAGTGCCCACGCTGTCAAAGCGACAGAACGCTCATCGAACGCACCGCGCTCAAAAGCTAGTCGGATAATAGGCTCTGCGTATAGCGCAAGTCCGACCGTCACGGGCAACAGCAAAATGAGGAGATAGGCAAGTCCCTTTTGCAGGATTTGCTTCATCTCCGTCATTTCCCCCCGCTTGACGTGACTAGCCAACAGTGGGAATAACGGCAACGTAAACGCCCCGACAAAAATAGCCAGAGGCAATTGCATGATCTGGTTCGCATTGGCGAGAGCGGAAACGACACCCGTTCCGAGTCCTTCTGCGAAGCCTCGTTCTAAAAAGGTTGTGGCTTGAGCTACAACCGCACCAATCAAAATCGGAATGACGCGCTCGCCCATGCCTTTGAGAGCAGCGTCCTCACGCCAAGCGAAAGAGAAGCGCTGCTGATAGCCGAATCCGCGCAAAGTCGGGAGAATCGGCAACAGTGCAGCCAAATAGCCCATTGTCGTAGCCATCGCCAAACCAATCGAGCCATACATCGGAACGAGCACATACATGCTGACAATCACCAAAGCTCCATTGACTACCGTGCCAAGCGTCGGTGTAAAGAAATGCTGGTGAGCATTGCAGATACTCGACCATAGCCCTGTTAACCCGATGAAAATAGCTGATGGCCACATCCATTGCAGCATGCTAGCCGTGAGTTCCAGCTTCTCACCTGTCAGTCCGAACATCCCAGCAAGCTCGTAAGAAAAGACAACTCCTAAGATAGACAGAGTAACGAATATACCCAAAATCATCGTGAGCATCTTCTGATACAAGTCAGTCGTCCGCTCTCCTTTTTCCATCATGCCTCGCATCGTCGGAATCAGTACAGCATTGACTGCTCCCGGTATGACCAAGAACAGCGTCAGCGGGATCGTTGCCGCGATATTAAACGCATCGGCCTCCATCCCGGTACCGTACAAGTTGGATACATACACACTGCGAAAAAAGCCTAGAAGCCTTCCTACGAGAGTCAGCACGACAATCATGGAAGCGATTTTTAACAAACTCATGTCCACTTATCTCCTATCCCTATTCGAAACCCTTCGTTCCAGGCTTTGTTCTAACCCTCAAACTACCTAGTTATCATATCTTATTTCTACCTTTCCTACCAACCTCTTTCCCCCGGCTTGCTACTGGGTTGTCAGATTCATTATAATAGGTAGGTTAATCCCTACCTGTAGGAGGACTACAATAAAAATGAGAGAAACCGTGTTGAAGTGGGGAAGCCAATCAACTACTTGGTTGTATTTGCTTTTGGCCTATCCAGTAATCGATTACGTCTTGCGACAGATTCTACCGATTCCAGTCATATCTTCTTTGTGGGATGAAGGACTGCTCATCGTCTTGATGCTGTTTACATTCGTTGCGTTTTTACAGTCAAATCGGACGATGCCTGGAATCAAACATTGGCTTGGAGCCTTTTTCATCCTCGGAGTTGCCATCATGGTGACAGACATGGCGAACTGGGAAGCGAGCGTAGAAGGATTCCGTTCCGTCTACCAGTACATCCTCGCCTTTTTCATGGGCTTCTATTTATTGAAGTCGATGGAAGACCTAGACAAGTTCATGAAGGGACTTGTGCTGGTTGGTTTCGTAGCGGCACTGTATGGTGTCCTGCAAGTCATCGTAGGCGTCAAAACACCTGAGTCATGGGTGCAGGAAGGGGAAGCAGTTACAACGCGTGCATTCTCCTTCGTAACGAGCCCGAACGTATTGGGCAGCTATATGGCGTTGGTTACACCGATTGCCGCTGGTCTATTCATGACGGCGAAGGATCGCAAGCAAAAATGGATTTGGGCCATCGTTGCGCTGACGACTTTGCTCGCCATGCTGTTAACAAGTTCCCGCGGTTCTTGGTTTGCCCTTGCCTTTGCTGCATTTGTTTGCTTCTACATATGGAACAAACGAGTCGCAGGGTACTTGGTGATCGCAGGGATTATCGGACTTGTAGCCCTGTTCTTCGTTCCTGATTCTGTTCCGCTTGTCGGAAAAGTAAAAGATCGCATTTTCACGCTGTTTACACCTGAATACTTTGAATCTAGCAGCCAAGGCGGACGCGTTGGTCGCTGGGGCGAAGCCTATGACAAAATGCGCATCGAGCCATTGTTCGGTGTTGGGCTCGGCCATCACGGCGGAGCGGTTGCTACTCGCCATTTCGGAACGATTTATTCAGACAGTTATTTCTTCAAAAGTCTAGCTGAATACGGTCTGATTGGGATCATCCTGTTAATCGGAACTGTACTCACCATGTTCAAGTATGGTGCCGGACTTATCCGCAACCTCCAGGGCTCGCCGCACTTTTTCGCGATTCTCGGACTGCTGGGCGGATTAATCGCGGTAGCAACGCATAACCTCGTGGAAAACATTTTCGAGGTGCCGTTCATGGCCCTCTATTTCTGGCTGTTTGGCGGCTTCCTGTGCGCATTATTCGTCGACCAGACACAAAATAAAAGGTGGTGAACGCATGCGCCGCAATCCTATTCTCCAAACGATAAGCTGGGCTCTGTACGCCATTGCCCTGTTTCTCATTTACCATTTGCTCGTCAAGCCTGCGTTCCTTGATTTAACCTGGATCGCCTTGCTCATATTCTTACCACTGCTGGCGTTTTGCTACTTTGTGGTGCATCCTTCTGAACGTCGTCAGGTGTTGGTGTTTACCATCGGCTTCTTGCTCTTGGATCGTGCGCTGACCCGCGTCGATGTGAAAACGACTGCTGCTCTCTTGATCGGTGGAGCAATCGCCATCATCGTGATTGCGCTTCTCGTGAAATGGTATGGACGCCTCAACTGGCGTGCAGTCGGCTCGTTGGTTCTGATCGCCCTCTTGGCGAATGTGACATTCAACAGAGATACACTGACTGCACTGAGCAACTTTACCGTGAAATACGAATCTGAGCGTTTATACAACGGAGATTGGGTCGATTACTTCCCGCTCACACTACACGACGTCAATGGCGATGGCAGCATGGAGATCATCACGTACGGCAATGCCGAGGAGCTTCCACTGCCTGAAGAAATTGAAAAACCAGAGACGGAAGAAGAGAAAAAAGCAATGGCGGAAAAGCTGCGCCATTTGCAGGCTGAACCTGTTTCTCTTTACGTCCTGACCTGGAAAGACGGCCAAATGGTGCGGATGCCGAATGACCAGATCCCGGCAGATACCTTGGAGATCATCAAGGAAAAATTGCCGACCGATTACCCGGGCTTCCCCTATTACACGATGAAAGACGGTCAGTTGGTACCGAATGTACAACGCCAACCATATGCGGAAGGCATGATGCAAATCGGAACGGCACCATATCGTGCGTTTATGCTGGATATGGAAAACATCGCAAACCTGCTGGAGGAAAACGAAGGCAGTATGGACCTGCGTCAAACACTCGGCTCGAAATACACGGATCTGCATATCAAGGATGGTATGCTGACAGGAAACTACGAAGGCAAGCCTTTTGGCGGCACGACAAAAGCAACGAAGCTGATGACCACCATGATGCTGCCAGATGGCCGCGAGGGACTCGTTGTCATGGGCGAGCACCTGAGTGTACTGTCTGTCGAGCCAGATGGCACACTGACAGAATCGTACACACTCACACGCAAACAGGCTGAATTGGCAACAGGCGAGTTCATTCCTGCTGATATCGACAACGACAAGGTCGATGAACTACTCGTTGCAGGAAAACCTTCGTACATCTTGAAGCCGAAGCCAGACGGCACGTGGGAGATTTTGTGGGCTAGCGGAGATCGCGACAAGAGCTTCCGCTTCTCTAACTTCGCTACCATCGGCAACAACGAAAAGCCTGAGATCATAGCCAAAGCAAAGAGCTGGGTAAGTACTACAGATTCTCGCTATTTGGCTGGCTATGACTACACACCAGAGGGTCTGAAACAAAACTGGCGCATTTACTTGCCGTTGATCAATGTCCAAATCGGAGATATCGACGGCGACAAGAAAAACGAAATCGTTGCGAACATGTACAATACACATCGCATTCTGGTGTTCAAGCAGCACAACATTCCAGTATTCGGACTCACAATCGCACTATTCGTGGGACTCTTGGGATACGGAGTCGTAAGGAGGTTCCGCCATGCGTAAAGCTACGAAAGCATGGGCACTGCTCGCTGCCATCTGCACAGCCTCCCTGCTCGGTGGCTGCACCTATGAATCAGGGACGAAGGCTTTTGCCACCACCAATTTTGACCAGAAGCCAGATCAAACGACCACCGTACAAACCGAGTCAGGTGCGGAGTGGCTGAAAACGGCTCTGGAAAAAGGCAAGACGGATAAAGAGGCACAAACCTACTGGTACAAGGGCCATGTAAAAAATACGATCCTGTCCCGCTCCACAACGAGTATGTTCAATGGAGCTGTCATCAACGGGAAAGGCTACAATGTGGATGCCCGCATCGCAGCACAACCGTATTCGTACTATCGGATTCACGACAAGCGCTACATCAAGGCAAATGAGCAGTTTGTAACCGCTCCGGATGAGCCGCTTGCCTTCGACGTATTGAAAGGCTTCGAGGACTGGCTGCCTTTCATGGACCAGGCCGTCCAATTGCCTGAGGAAAAAGTAATTGGCGTCGTCAGCGTTCCGTTTCAATTGAAAATGACCGGAGCTGATTGGTTGAAAAACAGCCAAAGCCTGCTGTTTGAACCACTGAAAAAACAACTGGGAGATCGTCCTGATCTGGATTACATCTTGAAAGAATCCACGATCAAAACAACATTCTGGTTCGGCAAGGAAGACCGTCGGATCCACCAGTACGAGACATGGATCATCCTGCCGCTGCCTGAAGCCGGAACGATGGACCAGCAAGTGATGTTCAACCTGTTTAAATACGGCGATACGGGTGGCATTCACATCAAAGAACCGGAAGAAGTAGAAAAATATTTGCTGTACTAAAAAAGTCTGCTACCTTTGCGTGGCAGCAGACTGATAGGTACGAATCAGGACCTGGCGATTATCGTCAGGTCCTTTTATTTTGAAGCAGAAGAAGTATGTCTGTCACGAACAAAACCCCGCAGCCTTCAATGGCTCCGGGGCTATACTGTACAATTATTTTACCAGTTCATCCATCAATTGCGCCAATTGCTTCGCCTGTTCACGGCGCTCGTACGGTTTCACACGCTCTGCAAAATCCGCTCCGCGCTCCTCGCTACCCGTTTGTCCTTGGGCTTTCCACTCCTGATACAGCTTCAGGTACGCTTGCTTGATCTCGTCTTTTTGCTCTGGATCGGCTACTTGACCGAGACGGAAATCTTCAATAATCTCTGTCGCTTCGCCTCTTTTGTTCAGAGCAAGAATCGGGTTGCCGATCCCCATGTATTCGTAGAGCTTGCCCGGAATATACGCTCCGGCGTCAGCGGACACATCCCCGATCAGCAAGAGGGCATTAGCGCCTTTCATCAGTCCGAGCGCTTCTTTATGCGGCAGGTTTCCCAGTACACGAACGATGTCACCCAGCCCCAATGCTTCTACACAGTCGCGATTTTCGGAATACCCCGGATAATCGAACACCCCGGCAAAGCTGAGCAAGAGAGCATTTCGGTCTACTGCTTTTTCATCGATGAGTTCCCGGATGGCTTGCAGGAGGAGGCGTGGGTTGCGCTTTTGATACAAAATACCTGCGTACACCGCATGAAATTTGTCCGGAGCAGCATGGCTGGCAGCCAGCCCTTGAAAATCAGCCTGATCAAACCCATTGTAGATCAGCTCCATCCGCTTGATGCGGTCCTGGTGCTTCTCGCGAAAATTATAGGCGAAGGTCGCGGTAACGGTCGTGATCGCATCCGCTTGGGACATCACCGCCTCCTCCATTCGCTCTTCCATGCGCTCTCGCCATTCGATGCCAGAGGTGTGCATATTTTGCGTCCACGGATCACGGAAATCCGCTACCCATTTGCAGTCAAACTCACGGGAAAGCTTTTTCGCAATCAAATGGTTCGTTACTGGTCCCGATGTGGAAAAAATCATGTCGATCTTTTCACGGCGCATAATTTCCCGCCCCAGCTTAAGCGCATTCGGCATCCACAGGATCTGGTCGTCTGGAATCAACAAGTATGGCTTTACTTTTTTCAGCACATTGACGATCTGTTTTTTTACCTTCGCCTTGAACGAAGGCTGTGTTGGTGTGGACGTTGTATTGGCACTAGCTGATGCGGCTTGTCCCCCTCGATTCGGCAGCAACTGCCAC
>NZ_AKIX01000046.1:0-11948 GCF_000282075.1 Brevibacillus sp. BC25 | reverse complement strand
ATTAAACAAAACACGTTTTATTGAAAAATGTTGACATCCTATTAGCTGGTTTAGTTGAATAACAGGCGCTAGTCTAACACTTTATTTCTCAGTCTAGTACTTTATTTTTCGGTCTAATACTTTATTTTACAGTCTACAACTTTATTTTTACGGAACAATGGTTTTGCATGAAAGACCATTTACAGTTCAACATCTTTGTCCCATCGTCTTTCCAGATCCCTCACCGTCGAGCTTTTCTCGACATCCTGTTCATTCTTGTAAGTTCCCAGCATGACGTCAAAAACAGGGCTGGTAACACCGTACCAATAGTGTTCATTTTTGAAGTGATGCCATAGATGGAGCTTTTTCATCCAGCGCCCCCATGGAGATATGGGTTGAACCGGACGATGGGCGATATAATGCGTCCATTCATAAAATAGCAGAAATCCTATCACGCCTGTAACAAAGGCATTGGTCACAATCACGTCGGAAGTAAGCAGATAACAAATGGCTCCGGTTCCTGCAATGAGCGGCAAGCTGTACCACACGGGTAAGAACAACAGGTGCAAGTTGTTCGGATCAGCGTGATGATCGTAATGTAAGCGCTTTAACAAATGGAGAAGAAATGGATTTCGAGGCGGTTTAAGGTGAAAGAGAAATCGATGAATCAAGTATTCGCTTGCCGCATATCCAATCATCCCCGCCACGAGTGCCACCCAGGTTTCCAACACGTACCATTCAGCAATAGTGAAAGACAAGCTAATCAGAAGTAGAATGCTCATGATGAGGATATCCGGAAACGTAAAGAATTCCTTCAGAAACTTTGCCTTCAACAGAACGCCCTCCTCTTGTATTCCTTCACTTGTCTTGGTCCAACACGGTTCGGTTTTTCCACAGCTCCAAACTTTTTTCCATTGCCTTTCTGGCTACACGCTCTGCTTCGATGAAATCTCCTTGTAAAGCGACGTTCAACAGTTCATGGTAATAGTGCCAAGATGCCTCGCGGTGTTCCGGGATGGAAAAATACCTTCGCGCCATTTTTAGGTAAAAGGAATCAAAACTGTTTACAATCAGTAAATAGATAGGATTTGGAGAAAGCCTCGTCAGATTTTTCTGCAGTTCCCAGTCAAACGCTGCATAAGAATCAGCATCAGGTTTCAGTTGATCGAGATTGGCAAGCAATGCGACTACCTTCGGCTGATGAGCAGCAACCGCATTACGAATGTAAACAGGCGCCAACGATATCCGTAGTTCCAGCAAGTACGAAATAAACTCATCCGTAACATCTTCGTGGTTTTGAATGATATGGACAAGGGTCATTACATTACCTTGATGCCAATAATCGTTGACAATTGCCGGATGCCCTTTCCGCACAGTGATCCAGCCATCTCTTTCCAAGCGTTGCAGTGCTTCTCTAACGGTTGGCCGACCTACCCCGTAGTACTCTGCCAACTCCCGCTCCGGTCGCAGCGTACTTCCTGTAGGATACTCTTTGGTCAAAATTGCCTTGATTAATTTCATCTCAATTTGATCCGACGCCCGTTCTTTCTTTCCCCCTTTTTTCTCCAATGTCATAATCGCCTCCTTGTGCCGTTGGTCCTATAACAATTTTTTGTGGTATTACCACAGATGGTAGTATTTTACACAACTTCCTGTCAAGATGAACTTTCCTACACGAGCAAAAAAGGCATAGCCCTCTTTCGAAAAAGAGAAGGCTATGCCTCTTGTGTTACTGGTGTGATTATTCTGTCACTTCTACCGACCAGCCAAACTTGTCTTCACGCTCACCGTATTGGATTCCTGTCATCTCGTCGTACAGTCTCGTTGTCAATTCCCCTGTTTTTTCACCGTTGATGATCATCTGATGTCCGTTCCAATTCAGATCACCGACTGGGGAAATAACAGCCGCTGTTCCGGTACCGAATGCTTCTTCCAGCTCACCGTTGACGTAAGCGGTATGCAGGTCTTCCATCGAGATCCGCTTCTCTACGACTGGAATTCCCCAGTCCTTGAGCAATTGGATGGTCGAATCTCTCGTGATACCCTCCAGGATGCTGCCGTTCAATGATGGGGTCCACACTTCCCCTTTTACCTTGAAGAACACGTTCATACTGCCTACTTCTTCAATATATTTGTTCTCTACGCCATCGAGCCACAGCACTTGCTCATAACCTTTTTCTTTTGCTTCCACTTGTGCTTTCAGACCGCCTGCGTAGTTACCTGCCACTTTAGCGTTTCCTGTTCCGCCTCTTACCGCACGAACATAATTGTGCTCTACGTAAATTTTCACGGGCTTCATGCCACCCGCATAGTACGCTCCAACTGGAGAGAGCACGATCACTAATTTGTACGTATGCGAAGCGCGCACACCAAAGCATGGCTCTGTCGCAATTACGAAGGGACGAATGTAGAGAGACTGTCCGTCTTCTGTTGGAATCCATTCTTTATCTACTGCCACCAGCTGTTTCAATGCCTCGACCATGAATTCCTCGTCGATCAACGGCATGCTCATACGCTCCAATGAACGGTTCATACGCTTGAAATTTTGATCAGGACGGAACAAGCGAACCTTGCCCTCTTGATTCCGATAAGCTTTCAAGCCCTCAAAAACAGCTTGCCCGTAATGGAACACCATTGCTGCCGGGTCCAATGTCAACGGAGAGTAAGGAACAATTTGTGGATCATGCCATCCTTTACCTTCTGTATAATCCATGGTGAACATATGATCGGTAAAATGAACACCGAACCCCAGCTTGTCAGAAGCTGGTTTCTCTTTTTTCTGTTCTGTCCGGGTAATTGTTAACTGACACTCCATCTTCTACATCTCCCTTAGTATTAAATCCACTATTTGAACAACTTCCTATATATACAAAATAGCAACAATTTTGCATGATTTCCAGCGTAAGTTTCTCCTACCCCTACAATTTATGGTTATTTAGCGAAAAATTCGCAAAGTTTTCGTGATCGATTTTTTTCTTCGTATGCAGGATGAAAGGAATAGGTATCCCGAAAAGAATGTATAGTGACAGAATGAGGAGGGATTTGTATGACCACACACCTTCGATTGCACGGAAAAATTGCCATAGTAACAGGAGCCAGCCGCCTTCAAGGAATTGGTGCTGCTATCTGTAAAATGCTAGCCTCACACGGCGCCGATATTTTCCATACGTATTGGACCGCCTATGACCAATCCATGACGCATGGGATTCAAATGGATGAACCTGCAATCTTGCAGGAAGAGATCAGACGCTACGGAGTTAAATGTGCCGGGATCGAGATCGACCTGTCACATCCTGATGCCTACAAAGAGGTGCTCGGCGCAGCTACAGCACAACTGGGCGAACCAATCATCCTCGTCAACAACGCTTGCTACTCGACAAATGACGGCTACGAGGCACTGGATATTGCCAGTTTGGACGCACATTATGCCATCAATGTGCGAGCGACCACAATGCTCAGTGTGGAATTTGCACGTCGCTTCTCTCAACAACGCGGAGGACGAATTATCAACATGACATCTGGTCAGTCCAAAGGCCCTATGGTCGGCGAGATCGCATATGCCGCAACAAAAGGAGCCGTGGATGCCCTCACGACGACACTGGCTGCCGAAGTAGCCACGCGAGGGATTACGGTCAACGCTGTAAATCCTGGGCCCACCGACTCAGGCTGGATGAATGAAGAAATCAAGCAAAACATTTTGCAGCGATTTCCTTTGGGACGGATTGGACAGCCCGAAGATGCAGCGCGTCTTGTCGCCTTTTTGGCAAGTGACGAAGCGGAGTGGATTACCGGACAGATTATGCATTCCGAAGGCGGATTCATCCGGTAAGTGAAAAAAGCACAATCCGCCGTTTCTAGCAGATTGTGCTTCTTCTATTTATTCAAGCTATGGTTTGCTCACGATTGGGAAAGAAGGCTTGAACAGCTCTTTTTCGCCCAGCTGTTGATAGTCGCGCTCGACGTAGCCCAGACGCATTTTGTCAAAGTAACGCTGTCCCTTTGCTTTGATCTCTTCCAGATCAACTCCTGGCATGAGGCGGTCTTTCATTACGGTGCGTCCAGCGATGATTGAGAGCTTCACATCACGACCTGAGCCACATGTGATGATCGTACGGATTGGATCATCAACCGCACCCATGTGGAAACCGTCCAGATCAATGGCAATGATATCTGCTTTTGCCCCCGGCGCCAATCGTCCCAGATCATCTCTGCCAAGGAAACGTGCGCCGCCCAATGTTGCTGCGCGGTAAATATCCGCGTAGCTGGAATCTGCGACGTCGCCTTCCACCAAACGAGACAGCATGCTGGCTGTGCGAATGTTTTGGATGAAGTCAGGCGGGAACGTATCGGTTCCAATCGCGATGTTGACGCCGCGACGTTTGTAACGGGCAAACGATTCGAGTGCCTCGCCATGGCGACCGACTACGAGCGGGCAGTGAATCACGGTCGTGCCTGTCTCTTGGAGGATCGCCAAATCGTCTCCCTCTCCGAATTTCGCTTTACTAAACCCTGGAATGAAATGTGCGTGCGGAATTGCCGTTTTCTTTCCGAGGAAGCCGAGCTCATTCAGGAACTGAATCGGTGATTTGTTGTGTCGACGATGGATTTCCGTATATTCATAGAGACCTTGTGCAGCATGCAGACGGATAGGACATCCGAGCTCCTCGCTGTAGCGCTTTGTGTTGATCAAGTTCTCTACAGACTGTGACTCGATTCGTTCCGGCGCCAGCATTCCACGGATGAGTCCGTTGTGAGCCCCATCGAAATCTTTGACGAATTGTACGGCCCGCTCCAGACCTGCTTGTCCTTCCGCTTCGTCCCACAGTACGTCAATCTCTCCATTTGCCTTCACGACACGCATACCGGATTGATAGCTCGGCCCCATGTACATACGCAATCCCAAGCGTCCTGCATGATCGGCTGCGGCTGCCAGCTCTTCATACGTTTCCGCCCAGCGCTTGTAGAAGACGGATGTAATCGGCATCGCTGTCGTTACCCCATTTAGAATCAGTTGGCTGTAAGCGAAAAGGGATTTGAACGCCTCTTCCTCAGGGGTCATTACCTCATGGTAGCCTTTGCGGTAGTAGTCTTCCGACCAGAGCATGTTTTTGTTTCTAGCAGAAGCTTGCTCCAGATGTACGATGTCGTGATCAATATCACCCAACGCATTCAGGTCAATGAAGCCCGGGCTGACTACTGCATTGCCAGCATCGATCACTTCATCTACCTCGCCATCAAAATGGTGCCCCACATACACAATGGTGTCATTCTCGTAAACGACTTCCCCATCCTTGATAATCACATGATCTTCGCCGTCAAAACCGATGACATATTTTGCGGTTATTTTCTTTTTCATGATGATCCTCCCTACTCTTTCTCGTTCCGGCCTATCCATTCCATTGTATCCTTTGTTATTATAGGAAATATTCTGTAAAATTTGTTTCAAAACTTTTACATGTATTTGCACAATCTTTACTCCTTTTCGAAAACACGCAAGATTCCACGCAATACGTAAAGATCATGCAAAAACTAGTAAAAAAGATGAAAAAACTTATTCGAAATATTCAATACAATTAACATAGACAGCTAGACTGGACTCTCATCCACTACATGCAAGATAGAGAAAGGGCTGATTTCTAGTGATGCAAGCTTTTTGGTTAACCAACGTTCGTCTCGATAAAGGATTTGAAACAGGAGAAGACGGCGTCTTTCACACACTCTCAGAAATCTGTCATTTGAAAATCGAAGATGGCAAAATCGCAGAGATCGTATCGGCGAACGAAAAACTCGACACCACTTTACCGCAAGAAGATGCAAAAGGTTTATTGGCCCTGCCCTCTTTTGTTGAAAAGCATAATCACCTGGACAAAACGTATGCAGGCGCAACCTGGAAGTCTTGCCTTCCTCCGAAAAAACTGATCGATCGCTTGGAGTTCGAAGCAAAAGAAATGCCGCTGATAACTGGAACGACCAAAGAGCGCGCACAAGCGATGCTCCAGTTGCATATCAAAGGCGGTGCCACACATGTGCGCACACACGTCAACATCGATCCATACATCGGGCTAAAAAACCTGGAGGGTGTGCGTGCAGCCCTGGAAGAGTACAGCGATCGCCTGACGTATGAAATCGTTGCTTTCCCGCAGCAGGGGCTCCTGCGTACACAAGCAAGCTCCTTGATGAGACAAGCGATGAAGGAAGGCGCTACACTGGTTGGGGGCTTGGACCCGGCTGGGATTGATAATGAATTGGAAGGCTCCTTGCGTGAAATGATGGACATTGCGGTGGAAGCAGATGCGGATGTCGATATTCACCTGCATGATCCGGGGACACTCGGCTTTTATACGATCAAAAGACTGCTCGATCTGACTGAGGAAGCTGGTTGGCAAAACCGCATGGCGATCAGTCATGCCTTTGCGCTCGGAGATGTGTCAATGGAGGAAAGCTTGGACATGGCAGATCGATTGTCCCAGCTGGGAACGATGATCATGACGACCGTTCCGATTAATCGGGCGATGCCACCTGTTCCGATGCTTCATGCCAAAGGCGTACAAGTCGCACTTGGTTACGATGGATTCTACGATTCGTGGTCGCCATATGGTACAGGCGATATGCTGGATAAGCTAAACCGTCTGGTCGAGCGCTACCGTTGGGTCGATGAGAAATCATTGGTGCAATCCTTGTACTTCATCACCGGAGGAAAAACAACGCTCGATAAAGATGGCAACCGTGCATGGCCAAATGTTGGCGACGAGGCAAGCATCGTGTTTGCAGAAAGCTCCTGCTCTGCGGAAGCGATTGCGAGAAAATCTCGTCGAGCAGCTGTTATGTTTAAAGGAAAAATTGTGCATGGTGCTTTGGAGAGAATGGAAGCGGGCAGATAATAGATGGAAAGGCTTCGCCGATTTGGGCGAAGCCTCTTTATGTCTTGTCTGATATTAAGCCACAGGATGATTGGAGGAAGATTCCTTCTCTTTAGATAAGAACCAACCCAGTACAGCGATCAAGAGAAGAACGGTCCAGAACGTTGCCTTCCACGCGACTGACTTTGGAAAATCAGCTGCCAAATATCCTAGCTCAGGGTGCGACAGTGTGTATACGGCCAACTTGACGCCAACCCAGCCGACGATCAAAAATGCGGCTGTCTCTATTCCAGGCTTGCGTTGCAGCAACCAGGAAGGCTCCGGCAAGCCCATAAAATAGAGCTTTCTTTCTCTCTTTCTCTGGCAGATGCTTCACCATAATTGCGATCACCAAAGCATTGTCTGCTGCCAAGATCCCTTCTAGGCCCATCAGGACAAGTAGCACCCATCCATACTCCAATATCATAGCCCACTCCATTCCAGTCCCCCCTTATGTAAGTCCTATCCCTCTTTGTGGTAAACGTGTGATGAATTTTAAAACCAAGCCTTTTTTAAGAGCTTCACACCAAGTTGGATTTCATCACTTGATAAATTATTAAAACCAAGTTTCAACATTGGTTGATCGGTTTTGTTTTTAATGAAGAAGAGTGAAGTAGGATAGACTTTGACTCCCTGAATGGCCGCTTGTTGAATGAGCCATTCTTCTGAACGCTCCACGTGTACTTTGACTAATAAGTACAAACCAGACTGCTCCCCAATGATAGAAACATGTTGTTTGAAATGCTTCCTTAATTCACAAGCGAAGTGCTGCATTTTTCGTTTATAAACAAGACGCATGCGTTTAATATGGCGATTCCACTCCCCTTCTTCCATAAATTTCGCCATGGCGAATTGGCTAAGTAGTGAAGTGGTGCTCTCGAAATGTGCGAATTGATTTTTATAACAGTTGATAAGCGACTGTGGCAATACCATATAACTTAAACGTATCCCTGGCAGAAAGCATTTCGAGAAATTTCCGAGATAAATAACTCTCGTTGAATCGATGGAAGCGAGAGCCGGAAATGGTTGTTGGGTATAGCGATATTCACTATCATAATCGTCTTCGATAATATACCCTTGCCTATTTTCTGCCCAATGGATGAGGGCATGCCTTTGTTGAATGGGCATACTTACCCCATATGGACTGTGATGGGACGGCGCCACATAAATCAATCGTGATTTCATTTGTTCCAAGTGTGAAAAATCAGCACCTGTCTCATAAACGGGTAATGTTTCCAGTGTTAAACCATTTAATTGAAAAGCATTTCTAGCGCCATCATAACCAGGATCCTCCACAATCACGCTAGAAAAATCATGTTTCAGGACAAGACCGAGATACACAAGCATTTGTTGGGTACTACTCCCGATAATGATGGAATCTGCTTCTGTTCTCACTCCACGAGACTGGAGTAAATAGGCTGCGATTTGCTCACGTAGGCTCCATTCACCAAAAGGCTCCCCGTACCGAAAGCTCTCCTTTTCCGTTAATACTTGATTCGAGATCCTCCGCCACGTTTTTAAAGGGAAATGCGCTTGATCGACGACGTCTGCGCGAAAATCAATGCGAACAGATGGTACCGGCTCTGTTTGCTTGTGAGTAGAAGAGCTGCGGGCCTCTTGAAATAAAACGGGCTCTAACTCATTTACAAAATAACCTTTTCGGCCTTCTCCACGAATATACCCTTCAGCAACAAGTTGTTCATATGCCATTAAGGTTGTATTACGGCTGACATGTAAGGAATCTGCGAGTTGACGAATAGAGGGCAATGGCTCATCCGCCTTAATGTCGCCTTGTTCAATAAATGATTTAAATTTCTCGTAGATTTGTTTGTATTTTGGAGAGTTATCTTTGAAGGTAAAAATGGTATTTTTCATTTGCACCCCTTCTGACATGTATATTTATTTATTATTGTATCTTTTTTTATGTCAGTTTGTATCATACTCTTGGTTCAAGTACAAGTTGAAAGGGTGGTTACTGTGTACATTCCTAAGCAATATCGTATGGAACATGATGAGGCAGTTCAAATGATGAAGTCTAACCCGTTTGCCCTATTGATCACGGTTGATGAACATCGCCCATTGGCTACGCATATTCCGTTAGAAATTCGTGAAGAGGAAGGGAAAATCTATGCGACTGGGCACATCGCATACGGAAACATGCAGAAGAAAACGTTGGATAACAATAGAGATGTTTTGCTTATTTTTCAAGGACCACACGCTTACATTTCATCAAGCTGGTATGAGTCTGAACAGGTTCCCACTTGGGACTATCTCGCTGTACATGCGTATGGGACAGCACGTATCCTCACGAAGGATGAACTAAAGTCGGCTTTGGATTCTATGCTTACACACTATGAATCTGACCGAGAAAATGGGCGGCTCTGGGAGACCTTCAATCCTGAGTTGCTTGAGAGAGAGATGAAAGGAATCGTTGGTTTTGAGATTGAAATCACCTCTATTCAAGGGGCAGCCAAAATGAGCCAAAATCGCAACAACACCGATTATCAATCGATTGTGGCAGAGCTTGAAAAATCAAATGATCAGGGGGAAATTCAAGTTTCTCAGTGGATGCGTGAGCAACGGAAAGAGTTATTTAAATGATCAATCGATAGATACAACAAGGAGTTGCTTCTTATGGAGTTTTCAACTATTTGGCTATTTGTCATTGCCGCTTCTACATTGTTAATCATACCTGGACCAGCTGTGTTCTATATTATGGCAAGAAGTATCGATCAAGGTAAGAAAGCGGGCCTGGTATCAGTCCTCGGCGTGTCTCTTGGTGGTTCTGTTCACGTTTTAGCTGGAGCAATCGGAGTTTCTGCGATTCTTATGACATCTGCAACAGCCTTTCATATCGTGAAATACTTGGGTGCTGCTTATCTTATCTATTTGGGGTGTAAGACTTTATTTTCTACAGCTGATAGAACGGCTTCCGAAATTCCAAAAGCCCCTCGCAAAAAATTACGAAAGATTTTTTACGAATCAGCGCTTGTCGAGGTAATGAATCCGAAGACAGCCCTCTTCTTTTTAGCCTTCTTTCCGCAATTCATATCACCTACTGCTGGATCAGTCAGCGTTCAATTTTTGCTTTTGGGAACGATATTTATTATCCTAGCTTTTGTTAGCGATGGTCTGTATGCAGTTCTCGCAGCAAGTATGAGAAAGCGGATTGTGGGTAGTACGGCGAGTTCAAAGGTAGTGAATCGGATAACTGGTTATTTATATATTGCTCTAGGGATTTTCTCCGCCTTTGCGAGCCCCTCCAAAACATAATAAGTGAAATGAAACGGAGAGATAGGTTATGACTAGATTTATCATTGAAGATGATTTTTGGTCGTTATTTCCGCATGCAAAAATAGGCATCGTGATTTGCCAAGGAATTGATAATTCAATTAGAGACGTTGAAAAATACGAGAAGCTGCTGCAGGAGGCAGAGAAAGAAGCACATAAATTTTTACGTCTGGAGGAATTCAGTAGTAATCCTGTCATTTCCGTTTGGCGAGAAGCTTTTCAGAAATTCAAGACAAAGAAAGGGGCAAGGTGTTCCATTGAAGCTTTATTAAAAAGAGTGAAAAATGGCAATCCGATCGGAACAATAAACCCGCTTGTTGACATCTATAATTCCATTTCATTGCGTTATGGGCTTCCGTGTGGTGGAGAAGATATCGATACTTTTGTAGGCGATATTCGGCTAACAAAAGCAAATGGCAACGAACCGTTTATCCCTTTGGGACAGGATGAAAATGCTTCGCCATATGAAGGGGAAATTGTTTATAAAGATGATGACGGTGCCATCTGCAGATGCTGGAATTGGCGTGAAGCTCAGAGGACGATGCTAACAGAAAATACGAAAAATGCATTCCTCTGTATTGAATTAATAGATGAAACAAGAAGCGATGAATTCCATATGGCGCTAAAAGAATTGTCTGATTTAGTGCCACATCATCTTGGCGGTATGGTGAAGATGGAAGTGTTAGATATCAATCATAAGGAAATGACCATCTTTGGTTAAACAAACGGCAGCCAAATGCACTGGCTGCCATTCTTTGTGTTTATGAAACGATCGATACCCGTTCGCTCAACCACCATATCCTGACTTAGAACATTCCATTCTCATTGGGGGAATCATCCGGTATGGGCTGGCCTACATCCCAGAATTCGACGATTTGGTCGTTATGAAAACGGAAGATATGGACCACAGCTCCCCCAAGATCCTCTTGGTTTTGCTTCACATGGGAATGAACCGCAACGATCTCCCCCTCTTCGATGGCACGTTTCACTTCGAGAATCTTATGAGGATTCTTTGCGGCGTTCTCTTCCATTGCGAGCATAAGAGAATGAGCATCGCCACGAAAAAAGGGATTATGGTGGCGGAAATTCGGACCAGTGTATCTTTGGTATGCTTCTCGCACATTCCCCGACGCTACCAGTTGCAAAAACGACACCGCATTCTCTTTGAGAGAAGTCTTCATTACAAATCATCCTTTCTTTAATAAGATACCCGTTCGTACAACACGTCTATCTATGCCCAACTTTTTGTACTTTTTAACTCTCTTCGTCACTTGCTATGCTTTCAATCTTGCCATTCGTATTTACTATTTCTACTGTGTACCCAATTAACCTTTTTCCCACATCCGTTATTCAACCGCTCATCTTGCCTGCTGCGTTGAGGTATAATAGTTCAAAGCAAAGGGGGCGGAAAACTGTGGAGTGGTTAATCGGTCTGGCATGCAGCGCCGGGATTGCGGGGGCCGCTTATGTAAAACGGTCGCTGTCTGGTTCCGGCTTTTTGGCGGCGGTGATACTCGGCACCGTGATGTACGCACTCGGAAGCCCTATCTGGTTCGGCTCCCTCATCGCTTTTTTTGTCTCATCCACCTTATTGTCCAAGTGGAAAAAGCATAAAAAGCAAGAGGCCGAGAGTGGTTATGAGAAAACAGGGAGACGCGATGCTGGTCAGGTACTCGCAAACGGCGGGCTTGGGCTCCTGTTATGTGTAGCAAATTCGGCGTGGTCTCATCCGCTTTGGTGGTACGCGTTCCTCGGCGTGATGGCGGCGGTCACAGCCGA
>NZ_AKIX01000045.1:0-34332 GCF_000282075.1 Brevibacillus sp. BC25 | reverse complement strand
TTCATCGGTTAAACCTAGGGGTTTTTCCAATGTCTATTCTAAGGGGTGCACTTCAAAATGGTAAGAAGGTGTTTCAAACCTGATTTAGTTTGTTTTCAAAACATCGTGATCGACGTATCGCTCGCCATTCAGTTCGCTGATGACATTGATTGCAACCTTGGCGCCATCACCAGATGTAATGATCGTATGTACGCTTACTCCCGCGCACGTACCTGCTGCCCAAATTCCTTCGATGTTCGTCTTGCCTTGTGCATCGACATCGACAACAGTTTTGATCCGTGGCTCTGTACCTTCTTTGGTTTTTACCCCAATCGCTTCTGCCAAAGTCACGAGCGCTCCAGTTGCAAGAATCACATGCTTAGCCTCGAAGCTGCCTTTTTCCGCTGTCTCTACGAGTAAGCCTTGCTCTGTTTTGGTAATGTTGCTTACTTGGTCGGCTACCAGCTCCGCACCGAATTTCGCTGCTTGCTTTTTACCGATCTCAATGAGGTCTGGACCTGAGATTTCCATGATGCCGTAGTGATTTTCCATCCACGCGCGCTTGGTCATGCTTTTGTCATTATCAATCAGCAACGTCTTCTTACCTGCTTTTGCAGCAAACAACGCTGCACTTCCTCCTGCCGGGCCTGCTCCAATAATTACGATATCAAACAAAGAAATCTCTCCCTTCCAAAATAACTTTCATAACATATTTATATACTATGTATGCTAAATGTGGCAATATCTTTCACAAGTTTGTGCTGACGATAAGAAAATTATTTACTACCATTAGGTAAAGAGCATAATCGTTTCAGATAAAAAGAACTTGATCTAAGGAGTGAATCCTATCGAACTTCGAATAGGCTTTGTGATCGGAAAAAAATTGGACTTGGAAAGAATCGACGAGATTTTATACACCCATGAAGACAAACATGCTGCATCTTGTAAGGTAGTATTAGACTATATGGAGATGGACCCAGAGATTTTTTTAGATCGTTCTTTCTCTTCCACTTATCCAGTCCCAATTAACGATCCCGATCTCCTTGAAGCTGAACTTTCCCAGTTATATGATTTTGTATGGGTTGAAGTATTAGGGGGAATTGAGAGGCATGGTCACCCTTGCGTTTCGATCTCCAATACAGAATATGAAGGAAAGCTAATCCATACGTTAGACAAAAAAATGGTAATCTTTTTACGAGATATCATTAGTGAACATCAGGGGATACAACTGCTTGAGAAAATCTGCCATGTCCCAAAACCATTACAATGGCTCACTCTACCTAAAAAAGACGGAAAAACTCCACCCCCGGACTATATACTTGACGAGATGGAGCAATGGGTTCGCAAGTTGATTGCATACGAAGTAGATTAATAAATAGGGAAAGGGCTATTTCAAACGTCTTGTAAACGGACAATGAGATAGCTCTCTCCTTTTACGAAGGTCGTGTAATCCAGAATCGACGAATGACCAGTCCATCCTCGTCTGTACATTCCGACTCAAAGACGCCCCCGTTCTTCCGAATCGTTTTCTCCGATCCAACATTATCATAATCACAAATCACCAATACTTCGTTTATCCCCAGCTCACTCGTGATGTTTAAAGCTTGCGCTAAAATTTCTGTCGCATATCCTTTGCGTCTCTCGGAAGGCCTGATTCCATATCCGATGTGCCCGCTGTATTTTCGTAAACGCTCGTTGAGACGATGCCGAATATTCACCGCCCCCACTATGCGCCGTTCCTCATTCATGAGCCAATACGTCGAATGAGGAACATAGCCATCCGAAAGATTTTCCTCGCTGCTCTCACCCTCCAGAAATTCCAGATACGCAGGAAAATCATAAGGCTCTCGATCCACCACCCACGGTACGATAGGCTCTCCACTTTCTTTCCACTCTTCGTAGAAGGAAATATACTCTGCTTGAAGTTCTGCACAAGGCTTCATTACATACAGTTGCTCAGCCATCGTCTCGCTCCCCTTACATATTTTGGCGTAAAATTCTTTCTATTATAGCTACAAGGAGAGAGTGTTACCAGCTAAACAATTTTTCACCTTCTTGAATAACTTCCATTGGTTGACGAAATGCCGCGTAGGAAGAAGCGTATTTCCAGTCCAAGCGCCTCTGGAGCCCAACTCAGCTTCGGAAAAAATGGCGGGGAATTTCAGCTTCACCTATGGAATCCTTCATCGAAACTTCAACGTTTGAAGCGCTCCCGCCATTTTTTCCGAAGCGGACAGATAATCCCCCTTGCGGGGCGTAGGTTGAAGCGTAGACTGGAAATGCGCTTCTTCCCTCCACTAAAGCTACGTCAAAAACAAAAAACGCGGCACAAGCAACGAATCGCCTGTGCCACGCTCTTAACTGATTAATATTTGTTAAACAACATGATCCAGAGGGAACCTGCAATGATTGTAAATACAAACACAAGTCCGAGAATCAATGTCTGTACATTGTAGCGTGGTTTTTCTCCTTCGCGGATGTGCATGAAGAAGACCAACTGAACTACGAACTGCAAGAGCGCCATTACCAAGATCGTGATCATGGTCGCCGTTTTACTCAAAATCGGGTTCATGACCAGCACGAGTGGGATAATGGTCAGCACGATCGACAGGATAAAACCGATCACGTACTCTTTCATCGATCCGTGACTATGATGTCCGCCATGGTTTTGATGTTGTGCCACCTTACATCACCCCCATCAAGTAAACGACTGTGAAGAGGAAGATCCACACAACGTCAAGGAAGTGCCAGTACAAGCTCAGGTTGGTAATTTTGCGGCGAGTAACCGCGGTGATTCCACGACGCTTCAGCTGGAAGATCAACGCAGTCATCCAGAACAAACCAAGCGTTACGTGCAATCCGTGCGTACCAACCAGTGTGTAGAAAGCGGACCAGTAGCCGCTAGTACCCATAGTTGCACCTTCGCTGATCAAGTGCATAAACTCAGTGACTTCCAACACTACGAAAGACAGTCCCAAAAGACCAGTTACAGCCAGCCAAGCAATCAGCTGCTTGACATTGCCTTTGTTCATCGCCAGAACAGCGAGACCGCTGGTAAAGCTACTTGTCAACAAGATAAAGGTTGAAGCAATAACACCTGGCAGCTGGAACAATTCCTGTCCAGTTGGTCCGCCAGCAAAGCTATTCATCATTACCGCATATGTTGCAAACAATGTACCGAACAGCACGCAGTCCGTTACAACGAAAATCCAAAAACCAAGAACCTTTAATTGCTCATGCTCTTCATGATGGTCGTGGCCGTGACCATGGTCATGATGCTGCGCCATCGTTACACCACCCTCCCCAGTGAAGCCTCAGTGCGACGCACTTCCTCCACCGGTACGTAATAATCCGTGTCGTATTGGAAGGAGCGTGCCCACATGCATGCGAATACGCCAATGAATCCAATGACGGCCATCCAAACCCAACCAAATGTGAAACCAAAACCTACCAAGAACCAGAAGTTCGCCATGATAAACGGAATTCCAGAGTTCTTCGGCATATGAATCGGCTCCAGTTTCGCCGGTTGTTCTTTATAGGTACCATTTGCTTTTGCTTCTTTTGTTGCCCACCAGTCATCCATTTCTTTCACTTGTGGTACAACAGCAAAGTTGTAGAACGGTGCAGGTGACGGAATCGACCACTCCAGCGTACGACCATTCCATGGATCGCCTGTCGTGTCGCGCTCACCATGCTTGATGCTGTAAGCGATTTGCCATACTTGGAAGATGAAACCGATACCCATCATGAATGCCCCAACAGTGGATACCAAGTTCATGTCTGCCCAACCGCGATCCCAACCGTACGTATAGTAACGGCGAGTCATACCCATGAAACCAAGCGCGTATTGCGGCATAAAGCACACGTAGAAACCAATATTCCAGAACCAGAAGCCCCATTTGCCCAGCTTCTCGTCGAGCTTGAAGCCGAACAGTTTTGGCCACCAGTAGTAAATACCAGCCAAGTAACCGAATACTACCCCACCGATCAATACTTGGTGGAAGTGGGCAACCAAGAAGTAACTGTTGTGATACTGATAGTCTGCTGGAGCTACTGCCAGCATTACCCCAGTCGCTCCACCAATAACGAAGCACGGGATAAAGGCAATCGTCCACAGCATTGGTTGTTTAAAGGATATCCGACCACGGTACATTGTAAACAGCCAGTTAAAGACCTTAACCCCGGTCGGGATACCAACAATCATCGTTGATATCGCAAAGAAGGCGATAACACTTGCGCTCGTACCCATCGTGAAGAAGTGGTGAGCCCATGTAAAGAACGATACAACGGCAATGATCATCATCGCCCAAACCATTGATTTGTAACCGAAAATCTTTTTACGTGAGAACGTAGCCACGATTTCAGAGAAAATACCGAAAGCTGGTACTACTACGATATATACCTCAGGGTGACCCCACATCCAGATGAGGTTGAGGTACATCATCGGATTACCGCCGCCGTCCATCGTGAAGAAGTGAGCACCTGCAAAACGGTCAAGGAACAATAGTGCAAGTGTTACAGTCAAGATTGGGAAAGCGAAGATAATCATAATGCAGCTGGACAATACGGACCAGCTAAACAATGGCATTTTGGAAAGCTTCATGCCAGGTGCACGCATTTTGAGAATCGTTACGATAAAGTTAATCCCTGTCGCCAAACTACCGATACCGGAGATCTGAATCCCCCATATATAGAAGTTCTGACCTGGTCCAGGGCTGAATTCATTTTGTGACAATGGCGGGTAAGACAACCAACCAGCGTCCGGGGAGCCCCCGATTACGAACGAAATGTTGAACAGCATCGCACCGAGCATAAACAGCCAGAAGCTGAGTGCGTTCAAGAACGGATACGCTACATCTCGAGCACCGAGCTGAAGCGGTACTACCATGTTGAACAAGGCAAACATCATCGGCATCGCCATGAACAAAATCATGATCGTACCATGAGTCGTAAAGATGGCATTATAGTGATCCGAGTTAAGGAACTCTACGTTCGGGAATGCCAGTTGCAAACGCATCAGCAGGGCGTCAACCCCACCGCGGAACAGCATCAGAAGCGATGCGATCAAATACATAATACCAATACGCTTATGGTCAACTGTAGTCAACCATTCACGCCATAGCCAACCCCATTTTTTATACTTAGTCAGAACGAATACGATCGCAACCATGGATAGTACAATCGATACGTCCGCACCGTAAATCAGCGGGTCACCTGTTACAAAGAACGTGGATGCAAAATCCTTAATGTTCTCCCACACGTGGTATTCCTCCTCCCTCTCGCCTAGTGGTTCATACTGGAATGATTCATTCCAGGCATGTTGTGCGATTCAGTCTTTTGCTGCGTATTTTGCGAAGTCTCATTAGAAGACTTGTCACCTGCAGGCGCAGGAGGTTTCTCCATCACATAGTCCATATCGTGACCATGGCCATATTTGGCAACGATCTCTTCAAACATACCTTCTGGGAATGCAGAATACGTAAACTTATCTGTCACGCCAGGCTTGCGAAGTTCTTCATAATCTGCCTTCGTCATAGCTGGAGTCGTACCTTTTACTTCTTTGACCCAGTTATCGAACTCTTCTTTCGGTTTTGCCACTACATTAAACTGCATTTTGGCGAAGCCTTCACCAGAGAAGTTGGAGCTAAATCCAGCGAATGTACCTGGTTCATCTGCTTGCAGATACAGCTCGGTAGCCATTCCCGCCATCGCATAAATTTGTCCACCCAATTCTGGAACCCAGAAAGAGTTCATCGGTGCATCAGCAGATACCTGGAAGCGAATCGGTACGCCTGCTGGAATCTCCAGATGGTTAACCGTTGCAATATTTTGTTCTGGATACGTAAACATCCATTTCCAGTCCAATGCCGTAACCTGAATGGTCATAGGGGCAACTTCTTTATTCGGGCTCTCTTTTAACAAATAAATATCACGGACAGTAAAGTAACCCAGCAATGCAACGATAACGATAGGAATAATCCACCAAATTACCTCTAGGGTTGTACTGTGTGCCCACTCCGGCTTATAACTTGCTTTATTGCCCGGTGTATCCCGATAGCGGTATACAATGAAAGCGGTAAGCGCAATAACCGGAACGATAATGACAGCGACCAATATCGTGGAAATAATAATGAGATTGTACTGCGTTTCTGCTACAGGTCCTTTTGGATTCAAAACGAGGTATTCGCTACCACAGCCTGTCAGCAGAACGGTGCCCAACACTGCCAAGATCCAAAACTGGATATGCCTCAGCATTTTTCCTCCGCTCATTCTCCTAATCCCTCCTAGTCACAAACAACGAGCATGTAATACTTTGAGAGCGCAGTTCTTTTCAGGTGAACTTCGCCTCACATATGTCGATAGTGTAGTCACTCTCTATGGAGAGGTCTCGAACGAGGTTTTGGAAAACCTTCTTTTTTAACGTGCATTCACACTTTTCGAGAGTTCCTCACAATAGAGGTTTTTTAACACAAGTGAACTTCACTATTCGTCGCATATACATACTATCAGAGTCGGCGAGCTTTTGTACTCGTTTTTAACGACGTTCAATATTTCGTAGCTTTTCTGTTACAAAGTGTTCACATAGCATTCACGAGTTGATCATATTCTTGTTAGGATTCTCCTCTAATGAAGTCCGGCACCCATTTTTGGTCATCCCACCCAATCCTTAATGTCAAGGTTTCTTTTCACTTTTAATAAAAAAACCAAAAAAACGCCAGCGCATTTGGCTGACGGCAAAATTCCGTATAAATAAAAAAACCTCTCATTAATAATGAAGAAAATGAGAGGTTCTCTATAGGACTATTTTTATCTTGTCAGGCGTCAGTTCTTTTTAGTGTCATCAAGCGAAATACAGTGCTCATAATGAAGATATTCATACCAGCGATCAAAAATCCGATCGACACCATCAACGGCATGTTCTGCGATCTGAAATCGCTTGCAGTAAAAGCCATAATAACAGCACCGACAAATAATACTGTCCAAGCCATCCATCTTAATACATCCGCCGCTTTTCGATCGTTATTCATAACACAAAACCCCTATCATTATAGATTTTTTGCGTGACCGTTTTTGTTTGATGCTCTTATTGTAACATAATATTCACTTGTTGTTCATATTTTGTTCAATTTTTTATAAAAAATTTGTCAAAACTTTTTTCATAAACCTATTGGCTGTCGCATTGTTACATTTTTACTTTGTGTCACAAATGTGAAAGCGTTATTGTTATAATGAATAGAGTAAACGGTTTCATACATTCCTAACATCTTGAACTGTCATCGAAGGTGGTTTGCCCATGGTTCATACACCCAAAAAAGCCCGCATCAGCCTCTTGACCCAAATGGTTCTGCTCATTTCCATCGTTGTCCTGATCAGCATGGGAATAGGAACTGCCTTATTTTCCTTCATATTAGATGACATATTGGATCGATATATTGGACAGCAAGCCATGACGGTCGCCAAGCTATCTGCCATGGACGAACGCATCATTGCAGCTTTTGAAACGGATGACCCTTCCAAGACAATTCAACCAATAGCCGAAACCATTCGGATAGAAACGGGCGCCAGCTATGTGGTGATTGGAAACAAGGACGGTATTCGGTACTCTCACTACGACCCAAAGCAGATTGGATTACCGATGGGAACCAGCAATGACCCCGTCTTTTTAGAAAACCGCTCCGTCATTTATCGAGGGACAGGCATTTCAGGTCCGGCCATCAAAGCGAAAACACCGATCGTCAACAAGAAAGGCGAAACAATCGGTGTCTCCTCTGTCGGCTATGTCATGAGTGATGTAGAGAAAAAGGTCGCGGAATACAAGGAAAGAGTCGTTTCCTTATCCTTGGTGCTGTTGGTTATCGGAATTATTGGCGCTATTATCATTGCCAGACGAGTCAAGCGATTGATCTTTGGTCTGGAGCCAGAAGAAATCTCCTTTTTGTTTACGGAAAAAGCAGCTATTCTTGAATCGATTCGCGATGCTACGGTAGCAGTCGATATGCAAGGGCGTGTCGTCTCGATGAATAAACGCGCACGTTCCCTTCTCCAAGAGGATTTGACCGTAGGGAAATCGATCGCTAGCCCGCAATTGCGCGACATCATTCTTTCTGTCAATCGAAATACGCAAGAAATGAACTACAAAATTTTGCTGGGGCACGAAATTTTTATAACCGACTACTCTCCTATTTTGAGCAATAATGAAATTAGAGGCGTGGTCTTCACATTTCGTCCAGAGTCTGAAATCGAGCAGCTCACCGAAGAAATTACGAAGATCAGTTCCTTTTCGGACAATATGCGTGCACAAAATCACGAATATTTAAATCGTTTGAACACTATTTACGGTCTACTCAAGCTAAAGGAGTACGACAAAGCAATCGAACTCATCACCGATGAAGTAAAAGAACGGCAGGATATTCTCGCTTTCATTATGAGTTCAGTCAAAGAGCCCTTCATCGCAGCTTGTCTGCTAGGGAAAATCAATCGCTCCAAAGAACTGAAGGTATTACTCGAAATAGATCAGGACAGCTATTTGGGAGATGTACCTGACAGCATCGATACGAAGGTACTCGTCACTATTCTCGGTAATTTGATCGACAACGCGATGGAAGCTGCCCTCGAATATAAAGGCTCTGACGCAATGGTTCACGTATCCTTTACTGATTTAGGTGGCGATATCATTTTTGACATCGAAGACAATGGGCATGGGGTATCAAAAGAATTGGAGCCCCGCATCTTTGAAAGCGGTGTCACTACGAAATCAGGTGAAAATCGAGGACTCGGTTTGGCTATTGTAAAAAACGCCATCGAGCTATTAGAGGGGCAAATCTCACTCGGAAAAAGTGATCTTGGCGGAGCGCGTTTCACCGTCGTCGTCCCCAAGAAATGGGACAAAGCAAGTAGAGAGGAGGCAATCCATGATGTCTGAGAAACCCATTACCGTCATGATCGTGGAAGATGACGAAATTGCAGCTAGAATCTATGAACAATTCACAAGTAAACTGGAAGGATTCCAGATTATTGCCACGGCCACGACTGGAAAACAGGCATTGGAGATGCTTCACGTCGTTACGCCGGATGTTCTGCTCTTGGACATTTATTTGCCGGATATGAATGGGATTGACCTGTTGCGTGAAGTTCGGAAGCATTTTCGCGGGATCGATGTCGTCATGATCACAGCCGCAAACGATGTGGAAACCGTGAGAGAAGCGATACGTGGCGGGGCATACAGCTACATCATCAAGCCGATTATGATCGATAAATTCATGTCTACCTTGGAGCAATATGCAAATACGAGACGTCAGCTGCAGCAGCATACAACCATTGATCAAACAGCAGTGGACAAGCTGTTTACAAAAGCTGCACACACTCCTGCTACCAAAACGGTTGAGACTGTCACCACACTCCCGAAAGGCATCGACAAGCTGACGTTAAAGCTGATCAGGGACAAAATGCAGGAGACCACCCAAAGCATGAATGCCGATGATTTGGCTGCACTGGCTGGCATGAGCCATTCGACCGTACGCAGATACCTCGAATTTCTCGTCTCTATTAATGAAGTGACTGTCGAGACGTTCTATGGAACCGTCGGGCGTCCGGAACGAAAATACCGCTGGGTGCCGCAAAAAACGGCCAAATAATGCCTGATGGCAAAAAGAAGAGGAAGCTTCATTTATGACCCTGAAGCTTCCCTTTTTCTATTCTTGCTACCGGTTGTGTCGCACCTGGACTCTTTTCCCGAAACATCGTGATGATGGCAACGGATGCGATGATCATGACAGCAGCAATCAAGGTTTGGCTTGTCAATTGTTCATCAGCGATCAGCCAACCTAAAAATACTGCGACAATCGGGTTCACATAGGCGTACGTGGAGACCAGCGATGGCTCTGCATTTTTCAAAAGCCAAATGTACGCCGTGTAGGCGACAATGGAACCAAATCCAACTAAATAACCAAAGGCAATCCAGGAACGCAGAGAAATCTCCGATATATGCAGCTTCGTCCAATCGTCAAAAAACAGCGACGCGATCCCCAGCAAACTTCCTCCAATGATCATTTGTAAGGCCGTCGCCATCACAGGTGATGCTGGGAGCTTTGCATGGCGCGAATACAGCGATCCCACTGCCCAACAGATCGAGGCAAACAGGAGCGCCAAGATTCCGATGGTATCGATCCCTTGATTGTTTGTGCTCTCGGGATGGACAACCAGCACAGCGATCCCCGCCAAGCCAAACAAGATTCCTCCCATGACTCCAACTGTTGGCTTCTTTTTGCTGCCACCGATCCAGTTGAAGACGAGAATCCATAATGGAACCGTAGCGATCAGCAAGGACGCGATTGCTGACGGTACCTTGAGCTGTGCCCATGCGACTACACCGTTACCTCCGAGAAGCAGCAACGCCCCAACAACTCCGGCCCCTCTCCATTCTGCTACACTGGGCAGCTCTGCCCCTTTCCAACGCCCGATCAGGAACAGGATCGATCCCGCTAGAAAAAATCGCGCACCCGCCATAATAAAGGGTGGCATCGATTCAATGGCGATCTTCATTCCGAGATAAGTGCCTCCCCAAAACAGGTAGACCGCGAGCAACGCAATCGTAACGACAAATAATTTCGAATCTTTTTTTCCTGTCATTGTGTTTCCACCTTGGTTTTCAAATTTCTTTCCAACCATCCTCGTAGATCGTAGACAAGATGAAGGTCGTGGAGGTTTCCAGTATTTCGTCATACTGGACCATTTCATCGATCAGATTGGTGATATCCTCCGGTGCCATCGCACGTACTTTTAGCATCATACACCACTCTCCCGCGAGCCGCTGGCATTCGATGATGGTCACGTTCGGTACCTGAACGTTCACAATCTTTGCTGTGATTTCCTTGAAGTCCTGACATCTTGCTTTGACGAAGATCAATACCTTCAGCCTTTGCTCTAATTTTCTCCAGTCAATGATGCCACGGTATCCCTTGATAACGCCATTCTTTTCAAGCTTGGCAACCCGTTGGTGGACAGCCGGTCGCGAGATGTGCAGCAGCTTGCTGATTTCCTCATGAGATATCCTACCGTTTTCCTCGAGCAATTGAACAATTCTCAGGTCAACCTCATCCATCACATACCTCCTGTGGTTATAGTAGCATATTTTCCTTCATATAGACCATTTGTACTCTATATTGACCGAATTCAAACGAATAGTAAATACAGAGCAAGATATCCCAAAAAAATAATGCCAAAAACCGTCGTGAAAGCCCCCTTATCATTACGAATCGTTACTTAGGTACTCATAAAAATAGAACAAGCCCCCGCTTGATTATAAGCGGGGACCAGCTTAGAAGCATCGTCCTTATCATTCTGGTTTCTCAAACAACGCCATCCACTCATCGACTTGGATGGAAACGACTTGCTCTCCTTCTTTTCCTACAACAAAGTAGGCCTGGATTTCCTCATCGGCGCTTGTGATATGCGCGGTTACTTGCTCAACCTGCTCCTCAGTCTCAGTCGTACGTCTGACCCAAGTCGCATACGGGAACGTCTTTTTACGGATGCGCGAATGACTCTCCAACAGTCCCTCTTGCTCTATCCATGCTAACCATTCGGAGCGTGAGTAGCTTCGTACATGGCTGTGATCCCGAAGTTTTTCCAGTGTATTCACAAATCGATCGAGCTTTTCATCCTCTGCTGCGATATTGTCGATCAACACGAATTTTCCACCTGGCTTTAAGACACGGGCCACTTCTTTTACAAACGCCTCTGGGTTCGGAAAGTGATGGGCCGCAATTCTGCACCCGACTGCATCAAAGGATTCACTCAAAAACGGCAGTGTTTCCGCATCCGCAACCACATAAAAGACATTGCTAGTGTGAGATTTCAGATGGTTTCGCGCCGCTGCAAGCATCGGCTGTGTCAAATCAGTCGCAAAGACTTGACCGACATGTGGAGCAATTGCCTTGGTAAGATGACCGCCACCCGTTGCCACATCGAGGAACACCCAATCAGGCGAAGGATTTAACCATGGCTTCAGGAGAGCGAGATCCTCTCCCGTAGCGTGTGTCTGGCTGTTCACATACTTTTCGGCATTTGCACCGAACTGCTGTTTGACTTCCTCTTTGATCTTTTTGTCATCGCGCATGAGAATCGCCCCCCTCTATTCTTCGTTCACGATTACTTTCTTCCCTCTCATTTTCATGATCAAGGGAACGGTGATCCAGAGAACCGCAATGATGAGGAACACCAGCGATACTGGTTTTTCAATAAAGATAGAAAAATCACCATTGGACGTCGTCAGAGCGCGTCGCAAATTGTTTTCAATCATCGGACCCAACACCAAGCCAAGAACGAGTGGTGCCATCGGGAAATCGTTTTTCGCTAAAAAGTAACCCACAAGTCCACAGAGGAGCAGCAAGACCAGATCAAAAACGGAGACACGGACTGCGTATACACCAAACACGGAAATGGCAACGATCATCGGGATCAAATATTTAGGCGGCGTCTCAATCAGCTTCGCAAACACCTTTACGAGCGGCATATTGAGGATCAAGAGCATCACGTTTCCGATGAACATACTAGCGATCAAGCCCCAAGCAATGTCCGGATGATCTTCAAACAAGAGTGGGCCTGGCTGCACGTTGTACATAATCAACGCACCCATCAATACCGCTGTCGTCCCAGTACCCGGAATCCCCAAGGTCAGAAGTGGGATCATCGCCCCGCCAGATGCTGCGTTGTTCGCCGACTCTGGAGCCGCTACCCCAGCGATTGCTCCTTTTCCGAATTTTTCAGGCGTTTTACTGATTTTCTTTTCCAGCAAATAAGCGAGGAAGGAGGCCAGTGTAGCACCGGAACCAGGAACAATTCCTTTAAAGAATCCAACAAGTGATCCACGGAGAATCGGTCCAGCACTTTCCTTCAAGTCTTCCTTGGTCGGTATGATTCGGGAGATTTTGGCGATCTCTCCCTCATTCACATCACGTTCGAGGATCGTCTTGAACACTTCTCCAAGCGCAAATACCCCTACGGCGATCGTCAAAAATTCCAAACCGGAATAAAGCTCGGGCATATCAAAAGTAAAACGAGCCACGCCGGATACATTGTCCAGCCCAATTGTCGCGATCAATAAGCCAAAAACCGTCATCATCAATGCTTTGGTCACAGACTTGCCTGCCAGCCCACTCAGTGCACATAATCCCAAGATCATCAGCGAAAACTCATCTGCCGGACTGAGCTTGAGTGCTACTTCCGAGAGTGGCTCTGCCAAAAATACCAGACCGATAAGCGAGACAAGCCCTGCAAAAAACGAACCAATCGCAGCGATGGAGAGAGCGACTCCCGCTCTTCCTTGCTTAGCCATCGGGTATCCGTCCAGTACGGTAACGACAGAAGATGACTCACCAGGTGTATTCAACAAAATCGAAGTGGTAGAGCCACCGTACATCGCTCCGTAGTAAACCCCTGCCAGCAAAATAATGGCGCTGGTCGCCGCTGCTTCTGGCGGCAGTCCACTCGTCAACGAAGCTGTCACCGGAATCAACAAGGCCACGCCACTGATTGGCCCAATCCCTGGCAATACCCCGACTACTGTCCCGATCAAGACGCCGACAAAAGCAAAGATGATATTTTGCCATTGCAGGGCAGTGGCAAATCCGTTCAGCAAATAATCAATTGCACCCATTTCATCCACCTCCTACAAGCCTAACCATGTTGGTAAACCGGGCAAAGTGCCATCGAGAACTTCCACGTACAACAAGTAGACACCGAATGAAAACGCACCGGAAATGAGCACGCTGTTGAGCCATTTCCCTTTCTGCATCGTCTGAAATCCAACTAAAAGGAAAAGGAAGGTACTGATCACGTAGCCGATTTCCTCTAAGAGCAATACGTAGAATAAGGCCGCGACAAGAATGATGAGGAAGCGTTTGTAATCGAGCTTTTGCTTCTCTTTCTCGCCCTCTTGCTTGTATTTGAACGTCTCATAAAATAATCGCAGGCTGAGCAGGATCAGCAGACTTCCAAGTCCCATCGGAAAAACGTTTGGTCCGACATTGCTACCGTAAGCGCTCGCCGAGATGTTTTGGCTGCCGACCACAAATGCTACGCCCAACACGAGAAAAATCAGACTGGCGAAGCGGTCAAATGTTTTGCTCACGTACGTTCCCTCCTGTTCGTACCAGAATCCAGAATGAAGGAGGAGAAGAATCGCTCCTTCTCCATCCCCCATCAAACCTTTTTATTTCGCCATTCCGAGCAAGCCCAGGATTTCCTTGAACATTTTTTCTTGCTCACCCAGGTAGCTCTTGAAGTCTGCACCGTTTTTGTAGCCATCGTCCCAGCCGTTTGCTTCCAGCTCTGCTTTCCACTCAGGAGTCTCTGTCATCGCTTTCAATTTTTGCTCCCAGTAAGCAACAGCATCAGGCGTCATGTCTTTTGGTCCAAATACACCGCGCCAGTTGATCAGCTCCGTGTCATAACCGGATTCTTTGTACGTCGGGATGTCCTTGAACATACCTTTCAAGCGCTCAGGGGAAGAAACGCTCAAGATTCTTACTTTGCCGGATTTCAAGTATTCACCCGAACCGGATACATCTGTAGCCAGTACGTCAGCATTGCCACCCAAGAGAGATGCGATCGCTTCTCCGCCGCCATCGTAAGAAATGTATTTCACTGATTTTGGATCAATTCCCGCTTTTACAGCTGGCATCAAAAAGGTCAAGTGATCAAGTGAGCCAGGAGCAGAACCGCCTGCAACCGTTACTTTGGTTGGATCAGCTTTGATTGCATCCATTAACGATTTCAGATCCTTGTATGGAGAATCTGCTGCTACTACGATCGCGCCGTAATCTTTCGTCAATTGTGCCAACGGAGTCATATCGTTGTAGGAATGCGGGCTGTTTCCTTCTTTTTTCACATTGTTGATGACGATTGGTGTAGAGGGAAGCAGGAGCTTATAGTTGTTTTTCTTGTCCTGCGTCACGAAATCAGCCAAGCCTACTGCCTGTCCACCACCTGGCTTGTTTTCAACGGAGATCGTCTTGTCTACCAGCTTCGTTGCTGACATCACCTTTGCGAGGGAACGCGCTGTTTTATCCAAACCGCCGCCTGCCCCAGACGGAGCGATAACCGAGATAGGTTTCTCTGGGTAGGTAGAAGCTCCTCCAGAGGATGCTGTCTGCCCACCGCCGCCTCCACAGGCTGCGAGGCTAAGTGCCATTGCCGTTGTGAGGAGTACTCCGGTCCACTTTGTCCATTTATTTGATTTTTTCATCTTTATAACCCCCTCGATTGATAGCGTTTTCAAATAAGTTAAGGAGATCATAGCATCCGATGAAAACGCTTCCTAGTTTATTCAGATAATTTGGATAAAAACCATATTTATGATTATTTTCATTTTTTTCACGCCAAAAAGACCTGCCGCTCCGATCAGGGAACGTACAGGCCTTACCATAAATTCGACTTTACTACTGCGTCAGGCGCTGGTCTCTTTTGGCTGTTTGATCCTGCTGTGGCGGTTCGCCCACACACGAGCGCCGAAGGAAAACAGCGTAAGGACAAGGACCAAACGAAACAGATGAAACGCCGTCACCAAGAGCGGATCGGCTCCTGTCGCCAAGGCAGTCAAGCTCATCTCGGCGAGTCCACCTGGCACCGTAGCCAGAATCGCCGTCACGATATCAGTAGCCGTCACGTAAGAAATACCGATAGCAAGCGCAATCACCATGACGAACAAGAACAGAGAATGCATGAGACCGAACAGAAAGAATCGGCGGTTTTTGGCGATGTCCTCTCGTTTGAAGCCAAGACCGATGCTGACACCGATGAATATTTGTGCCCCTTGGACCAAGATGCTTGGCAAAGCAGGACTCTCTCCCACAAGCGATGTATTCATCGAAATCAAAGCGGTCACGAGCAAGGCACCTAGCAAGAACGGAGCGGGTATATAACAGCGTGACGCAATCAACGCTCCAATGACACCAGCCACAAGAATCATGACCGTCTGCCCAATCCCCAGCATGTGTTCTGTAGTAGCCGTCTGTATGGCAGCATGGGTAGGTAGAAATGTAACAAGATAAGGGGTACAAAGCACGACGCTGATCGCACGAATCGAGTGGAAAATCGTGATGACTTGCTGATTTCCCCCTGCGATTTGCCCCACCGACACCATTTCTGATAATCCGCCGGGAATATTGCTGAAGATCGCCGTTATTCCGTCTACTCGGCAGACCTTATAAAATATCCAAGCATTTACCAAACTGATCAAGATGGTCAAAATCGTGGTGATGAGCATCAAACCGATGTGCCCCGTCATCGTATCAACGATTTCAGGTGTCATTCGCAGACCAAGGGTGATCCCGATCACTGTCAATCCAGCTTGACGAAACCAACGGGGAATCCAAAGATTTTTGACCCCAAGCATATTACAGATAACTGTGGTGACTAGTGCTCCGAGCAGCCAAGGAAGTGGACTATGGATGGTAGCAAACAGCCAGCCTCCCAGTGATCCGATCAGCAATGTAAACAGAATGCGTAGCAGCATAAGCGTTCCCTCTCCTACTCTCCGACGTTGTATGAAGCTTCTAGGGTGGGGGTACACCTAGTGTAAAACAATTGTTCTCGCAGCAAAAATACAAAATGGTTATCGTTGGCGATTCCTTGAATGAATAACAAAACGGTCATGACCGTTTTGTTGACCGCAAGCGGTCTCATCTACATTTATGAAAAACGTCGAGACGTTTTTCACAGAAAAAAAACTGCCGGCTCCCATTCAGAGAGTTCCCAGCAGTTCCTTTTTCCTTGCTTAATCGAGAAATGTTATCTCACCCTGCTCCATGAAGCGTACAAATGCCTTGACCATTTGCAAGTCCATTGAGTCGGCATGATAAAACATCCAGGTACTTCGCTTGATCGGCTCCCCTTCTGCTGTAGTTAGCTCAATCATGTGCAGATCATCTTTGCCATTCAGCACGCCTCGTGGAAGGATCGCGTACCCCAAACCGTTTGCTACCATTTCACTGCATGTGTCCGCCTTGTCGACCTCCATGCCGATCAGCGGTGGTTGGGAAAATCGTTCGGTCCACCAGTTGTCCACTAACGCCCGCAGCATCGGATCGGTCTCATAATCGATTCGCGGTAGGGTGGGCAGGTCGTCGATATGAATGGGTTCCGTGGAAACGACATAGACCGATTCCTCGAATAGCAAGTGCTTTTGGTCGGACCAGTTGTAGCTTCCCCGGACGAAACCTACGTGCACGTCCTGATTATACACGGACTTGTAAACGTCTTTGCTCCATCCGGTCATCACCTTGTACTCGACGTTTGGATAGGCTTCCTTGAACTTTTTCAAGATGATCGGGAGCTTGTACCGTGCAAAATAGTTGGAAACCCCCAGACGGAGCGTACCATTGACCTCGTCTCCCATGTTCAAGACATGCTCCTTGATATTGCGTAGTCTGAGGAGCATTTCATCCGCACATTTTGCCAAATACTCGCCTTGAGGAGTGAAATGAACGCCTCTACTCCCCCGTTGCACGATCTGTACGCCAAATTCTTTTTCAATCTGCCGCAGCCGTTTGGTCAGAGCAGGCTGGGACAAATACAAGCTTTCGGCTGTTTTTGTGATGTTTTGTTCCTGGTACAAGGTTTGGAGAATGTACCAATCGCGATATTCCATAGCTATAGTGTCTCCGCATGATTATTTGTCACTTCTTTATTTAACACATTTTTCTCCTTCCTTTTCAAATAGTTTCCAATCACAATTACCAGAAGTGCCAATGCTACCGGCAAAATCATATGCAACGAAGGCATTACCCCCTCCAGGAAGCTGCCAACTGCTTTGTCTCCTACAATCATTTCACCTGCTGTATATCCGAGCAATGCCGCCCCCAATAATACGATGATGGGAAAACGGTTCATCAGCTTCATCAGCAACTGACTTCCCCAAATGATGAGCGGAATGCTGATAGCAAGACCGATGATGACCAAAACTAGGTTCCCGTTCGCTGCTCCAGCTACGGCAATGACATTGTCCAGACTCATAATCAGATCAGCAAAAATAATGGTTTTAAGTGCCTCAACAAAACTCGCTCCGCCACCAATGTGACTGTCCTCATCTTCACCTTTTAACAGCTTGACCGCAATCCAGATGAGCAAAAGCCCTCCGACGACTTGGACAAACGGGATATTCAACAGCCAGATGGCAATGAAGGTAAGGATGATCCGCAGTCCGATTGCACCAAAGCTCCCCCAAAAAGTGGCTTTCTTCTGCAGCTCTGGACTCAGGTTGCGACAGGCAAGTGCAATAACGACTGCATTGTCTCCGCTCAGGACCAGGTTGATCATAATGATTTGTAGTAAGCTAAGTAAGTAATCTGTCATGATGTCTCCCTCCAATATTGCTGATACTGACAATAATAGACCTATCTTTTCGCTAGTGCAGTATTATTTCTATTATTTGCATATATTTTTTTTGAAAGACAGGCTACTTCTTGTATCCATACACAGAATAATCCGCCCGTACTTTTCGAATCGCTAGCCAAACCGGCAATCCTCTGGCTACCCAGCGCAGGGCAGACATAATATTTTGTTCATTCTCAAACTGCTCGACAATGATGACGGTCTTTTCATTGATGTACGTCTGTAGCTCTTCCCACCCCATTGCCGAATAGCGGTCATTACCGTACGTTTTCAACGCCAAAAAGTCTTCGCGTTTTGGGTCCTTCAGCTGGAGGAGATGTTGAATGGCTCTCGCGCATTCGGGATGAATGGTATTATTCATGATGTCATGCCTCACTTTGGTACGGGATGGCTTTATGTTAAACGATTACAGCACGCTTCGCACGCAAATAAAAAAGGCCATCATCACTTTGGTAGGATAACGACCTTTTGTGTTTCTGTTGATTCAGTTTTTCTGCTCTTGTCTTCGTCGTCCGTTGTGTCATGTCTGCAAAAGCGAAAATGCTTCTGTTGAGCTCTGGGTTTCTTTTGCCTTCACGGGCCAGTTTTTCACGTTGCTTGCGTGCTGCGCTTTTTGCCATTGTCTTTCACTCCTTTTGGACGGCTTACTACGATGAATATCGTCCTTGATGTTATCATAGAACGCTTCCTGTGTTGTTGCAACGAAAATAGTAAAATCGCCTACAACTCTTGTCCATTCCTTTTTCTATCTCCTGAATAGGATAGATTGACAGGAGGTGTTGATACTCGATGAAAAAGAAAAGAATCACTGCGAGACGCGTGGAAAACCAAGTGTATTCCAATCGGGTTCTGCGCTCTGAATTTGATCGCAACTGGCGTACCGTAATCTCCAGAAGTGGTTACGTTATTTATATTGCAACAGCAAATCGAGCAAAAATAACTGTACTGCTTTCAAATGGATCTAGGAAATTGCTCATCTTCAGACAAGGTGGAAGAGTATTGGTTGGCGGTGGGGGTACCAGTCATTATAGCAAACCGCACATTGCAAAGGACTTGTAAAATATAGGAATCGCCCTGCACTGTATTGCTTGTGGCAGGGCGATTTTCATTGAACGGATAGCTTACCTCGTCTTAATGATCACCGTCATTTTTTGCTTCACTTTTGTATCCTGAATCATTCCGATAATCTCCGCTCGTTTCCATACAGCGAATTTATGCTCTTGCCCATTATGCATCTTGATTTTCATTCCGTTTGGGATCACGAACAGCGTGTTCCGCTTTTCAACTGCCGCAATATCATTCAAGTTTAATTCGAGAGGTTGTGTTTGAATATTGAGACTGTGTGGTTGAAAATAGAGTCTTTCACTCGTAATCGTTAACTTCCCACCTACTCCTTCCATTCCTCTGAATAGGTTTGCCGCTATATTCTCTTGCACGATCGATTCGTTTCGCCTGAGTTCCATTTCTTCCTTTTCCCCTCCGACATACGGTTCCGTTTTTTCTCGAATTGGTAGGCACTTTATTTTACCATAAAACCCATTCCTCACCAGCGCCGTCCAATTGGCAAAAACTTCTCTCCTTCCACCGCTCACTCCCTTATTCAAAAAAAGCACGGGAGTATTCAACAACACCCGAGACATGAACAAGGGCATTTTCTTGCAGCTCCAAAGCCATAAATACCTCATCCGGTACGTCGAAAGGTGCTTTTATTCTCCAGTGCGAAGCTTTTTGGAAGCCAAACTTCGGGTAATATTCGGGATGCCCGAGGACAACAACAGATTGGTATCCCAGTTCTTTGGCTTTTTGGAGGGCTTCGAGAATTAACTTCTTTCCTATTCCTTTGCTTTGGTAATCGGGCAAGACAGACACTGGGGCAAGTGCAAGTGACTCTATGCTCTGATTGTCATTGCAAAATGTATATTTTCGACAAAAGAATATGTCCCACGATTTATTGATTTTCTTCATCAATCGCGACTAGAGATAACGCGGGGATGAATGCATCAGATTTTCTGATGCGAGACACCAATTCATGTTCTTTGTGATCGCTGAACTCTGCATTCGCGAATGCACTTTTTACGACTTGTTCAGTAACAGAATAATCATCTACTTGTTCGATTCTGATCCTCATGTTCATCGTTCACATCTCCTCATTCCATATCGCTTGTGGTGCCCATATGTTATCACATCTATACGGCAAAGCGCCCTGCTCGTATGCCTAGAGACAGGGCGCTTCGTTTGTGTAAGGACACAGGTTAATAGGTAAACTTATTGATCAAAACTTTCAGCTCTTCCGCCAATAACGACAAAGATTGAGCGGAGGATGAAATCTCTTGCATGGAGGCGAGCTGCTCCTCAGTAGAGGCTGCTACTTCCTCGGCTGTTTCGGCATTGCTTGTCGCAATGGTGACAAGCACATTGGCTGTGGCGGTTACTTCCTGAACACTAGCCAAGATTTGCTGTGCGATCAAGGAAACCTCTGCGATATGTGGATTGGTCAGTCTGGTACTTTCCATGATGCCTTCAAACTTGTGAATCGTCTCTTCTGAAACGTTCAATCCTGCTGCAACATCCAGTCTGACTTTTTCCATGTTGTCGACGGATTGCTTGGTTTCCCTCTGAATCTCTGTGATCAATTCAGAAATTTGCTTGGCCGACAATTGTGATTGCTCAGCCAACAGGCGCACCTCTGTAGCCACAACCGCAAAGCCTTTACCATGCTCACCAGCCCGCGCCGCTTCAATCGCTGCATTCAATGCCAACAAATTCGTCTGCTGGGCAATTCCGCTGATGACATCCGAGATCGTGCCGATTTCTTTCGAACGATCATAGAGCGATTTGGTCATGCGATCCGACTGTTCTACCGATTCATGAATCGACTTCATTTGACTCATGACCTGAGCGACAAAGTTGCCTCCTTCTTCTGCCTGAACTGTCGTTTGCTGAGCAGTATCCGACAACACATTAACACTCTCTACAATCCGTGTGACCCCTTCCGAAATGTCCTGCAATGAACGAACATTTTGGTCGATTCCGCTCGTTTGTTGTTCCGCGCTGCCAGCTACGTCCTGAACAGCAGTCGTTACATGCTCGGTTGCAATGCTCGTCTGCTGCGCACTCGCAGTCAATTGCTCCGAAGACGCAGCTACTTGCTCCGCTCTGGCTTCGACATCGGAAATGAGCGTGCGCAGGTTATCCTGCATCGTGTTAAACGCATGGCCGAGCTCACCGATTTCATCGGTTGACCGCACTTTAATCGGGTCAGTCAAATTACCTTGGCTCACTCTGACCGCATGTACCTTCACTTCCTGAATGGACTGGAGAAGGGAACGCAGTACAGCTGCTACAATGAGTCCTCCCAACAGCAAGCAGATCGTAATCGTCCAAAACGTTTGCTCGAAAATCGGCTCTGCAGCATCCTCAACCTCTGACAAGTACATCGAACCGGCAATTTTCCAGCCTGTAGCCGGATTCGTCACATAGTAAATCTGTTTCTGGATGCTTTGCTCCTCGTAATTGAATTGACCTGTTTCCCCTTGATACATATTGTCGTAAAAACTCTCTTGTGCCAGCGTTCCTGCCTGATTTTCCGGATGGACGACATACTTCTTATTGCTGTCCACTACGATGACATCTCCATCGGAACCGATGCTGACTGAGTTTGCCAGTTGTTTGATCTGTTCAATCCCAACGGTAATGCAGATAACCCCTGCGCCATCCTCCGTCGTTCTTGCTACCGCTACTAAAACCTCACCTGATACCGCAGAAATATATGGCTCCGTAACGACGACAGTCCCCTTGTTTTCCATGGCTCTTTTGTACCAGTCTCTCGTACGCGGATCAAACCCTGCCTGTACTTCTTGCTTAGGAGCGCGGAAGTACTGTCCGTCAACCGTTCCCAAACTGATACTGGACGCTTCCGCATGCATACCCATATACATATCCAAATGATGCATGATTTCTTCTTGAACTTCAGCTGATTTCACGCCAGGTGTGATATCTTTTGCCAAATAGTCAGCATCCTTCTTTTTGCCCTCAAACGTATTGCTGACGATGGAGTTGACCAAATCGACGTTTTCGTTGGCGCTGTCCATGATCTGTTTGTCAATTTCTTGTTTCGCTTGATTGTAAGCCAGGCTTCCAACGACAAGGGAAGGGACTAACAGAATCAAGAGAAATGTGATGATGAGTTTGGTTCGATAGCTTCGAAACCAATTTCGCAAGTTAACTTTCACTTCATTTCATCTACTTTCTAAGTTGTATTTGGATAAACGTTTCGTGTTGGTGAAGTCCTAATTTTTTATATCGGTAACGAAGGAAGGTTAATTAAGTAAAAAATATATAGAACTGTCATAGATATAAAAAAAGCGGCCCCAGAGGCCATAGAAAAACCGCCCTGCTTATGTATGATAGACAGGACGGTCGGTATTAACTGACTATTTAGTAGCGAAATTTATTGATCATCGAATTTAGCTCTTCTGCCAACGATGACAGAGATTGAGCAGATGCTGAAACTTCTTGCATCGATGCGAGCTGCTCTTCTGTAGAAGCGGCTACTTCCTCTGCGGTCTCAGCATTGCCTTTTGCAATCATCGCCAACTCGTTCGCTGTCACCTTTACTTCCGCAACAGTTGCCACGATTTGTTGAGCGATCGACGATACCTCCACGATACGAGGATTCGTTTGTTTCGTGCTTGTCAAAATTTCCTCGAATTTATCAATCGTACCTTTGGAAATTCGCAAGCCTTCCGAAACATCGCGTCTGACTTTCTCCATAGTCTCAACGGATTCTTGCGTATCACGTTGAATTTCTACGATAAGGTCGGAAATTTGCTTGGCCGATTCCTGTGATTGCTCTGCCAACAGCCTTACCTCTGTTGCTACAACTGCAAATCCCTTGCCATGCTCGCCAGCCCGCGCCGCTTCGATCGCTGCATTCAGCGCAAGCAGGTTGGTTTGCTGCGAAATTCCACTGATCACTTCGGAGAAGGCGACAATGTCTCTGGAGCGTTCAGAAAGGGAATAGACCATGTGATTGAGCTGTTCCACAGATGCGTGAATCGAGTCCATCTGGCCCATTACCTTCTGAACCGATTCGCCGCCTTCACCAGCGTGAATAGTTGTTTGCTCAGCGATATCCGTCAATCCATGTACACTCTCCACAATTTGCGCTACGCCATCTGATATATTTTGGAGAGAGTGAACGTTTTGGTCAATTCCATTCGTTTGCCTCTCTACGCTTCCAGCAACTTCTTGCACGGCTGTGGCAACATGCTCAGTGGCGATACTCGTCTGCTCCGCACTGGCGGTCAATTGCTCAGACGAAGCGGCCACTTGTTCTGCTCTTGTCTCTACATCCGAAATGAGCGTGCGCAGGTTATCCTGCATCGTATTGAATGCGCGACCCAGCTCACCAATCTCATCATTGGAACGAACCTGGATAGGCTCCGTAAGTATACCCTCACTCACTTTGACTGCATGTACCTTGACCGCTTGAATAGATCGGATAATCGAGCGCAGAACAACCGTTACGATCAATCCTCCTACAATCAAGCAAATAGCGATTGTCACGTACGTAAAGGTAAAGATAGGCTGTACAGAGTTCTGTATCTCCGAACGATCCAGCTTTCCTGCGATTTTCCAGCCAGTCAGCTCATTCGTCGTGTAGTGCACTTCTTGTTCGTTGCCTTGCTCGTCGTAACGGAAGTCACCTGATGCACCTTCGTACAATTTTTCAAAATAGCTCTCTTCAGCTACAGTGCCAGACTCTTTTTCTGGATGAACAACGAACTTCTTGTTGCTGTCCAAAATCATGACGTACCCGTCGCTTCCGATACTGACCATATCCGCCAGACCTTTGATCTGCTCGACGCCCATCACAATTCCGACCACACCTGATCCATCATCCGTCGTTTTAGAAATGGTAACGAGGACTTTGCCTGATGCTGCTGAGACATACGGCTCCGTAATGACAGCCTTCCCCTTATTTTCCATCGCTTTCTTGTACCATTCTCTCGTTCTCGGATCAAAACCTGCCTTTACTGTTACCTTCGGGGATTGATAATACTGTCCGTCCACTGTCCCCAAACCAATTCCATTCGTGTCCGGAAGCATTCCACTGTAAATATCCAGATGCGGCATGACGAGCGCTGTACTGTCTTTGGTTGGGTACATGCTTTTGTTAACGGTTTTGGCTAAAAACTCAATGGTGTCCAGCTTGGGTTTAATCGTACTCGTCACAATCGAATTGACCAGCCCGACATTTTCTTTAGCGCTGTTCAAGATCTGTTTTTCCATCTCCTGCTTCGCCTGATTGGAAGCCAGTGTTCCAACGACAATAGTAGGAACAAGCAGTATCAATAGAAAGGCTGCGATTAACCTCGTTTTAAAGCTTCTACTCCAATTTATTAGGCCAACTCTCACTCATTCTCAACTACTTTCTAGGTTGTATTGGGGAAATTTTTTCCATGATATAACCCCAATCTAATATCGGCTAGGAATGAATGAGTATTTAGTGAAAAATTTACGAATAAAGTATTTATCTGTAAGCCATTTCAACCGCGCTTCATTTTCCCCAAGCGAATGAACTGTTCGTCACGTACACGAAGCTTTTCTGAGACAGACGTATCCTTATACGAGTAAATACCTGCTCCGGTCTTGGTGCCGAGATTGCCTTCTGCTACTCTGTCTTCAATGATAGCCGGTGCTTTTGTCGACGCATCCAGCTCCGGTGCCAGGTTATCCATCACACGCTTCCACGTATCGAGTCCGCCAAAATCCGCCGTCTCAATAGGCCCGACAAAAGCCCAACGATAGCCAATGCCATCTTTCATCACCGTATCGATCTGGGCTGCATCTGCTACACCTTCTGCGAGCAAATGAAAGGCTTCTCTCAGCAGTGCTGTTTGTAGCCGATTGGCGATAAAGCCCGGTACATCCTTTTTTAGCAACACCGGGGACTTCCCGATCACTTCCATTAGCTGCATCGTCTTGTGAACCACTTCCTGCGCGGTCTTCTCGTGCTTGACTACCTCGACCAACGGAACCAATTGAGCCGGATTGAAAAAATGTGTAATGATATAGCGTTGTGGCGTAGCTGCTTTTTCGATCAGTCGCGCAATCGAAAACGTAGACGTATTGGAAGCAACAATCGCATCTGGTCTTGCGTATTGCTCCAGCTTTTCAAACAGCTCCCACTTTAGCTCGATGACTTCTGGTACTGCTTCTGTGATGACTTCTGCATCAGATACTGCCGCTCGCAAATCCGTGGTCAGGACGATATGCTCGAGCGCTGCTACTCTAGACTGGTCTGCAATCATTCCCTCTGCAACCAGAAGGGAAAGGCTGTGCTCGATGCTAGCTCTCGCTTTCATCAAAAACTCTTCCTGCAAATCGTAAAGAGAAACACGAAATCCAGCCAATGCGTATAGCTGCGCGATTCCATGTCCCATAACACCTGATCCGATAACAGCCGCATGCTTTTCCATAGAAAGAGCCTCCCAGGGTGAAATAGGTTTACTAATAAAGCTTTCCACGATCAAATACCTAGTTCCTGCCCGGCAAATTCCTACTACTTTTACCGAAATTCATTCCTATGGCGCTTGTTGGGGAAAGCAAATTTTTGTACCATTAAAAACGCTTGAATGAACCCAATTCTTGGAATGCACGTTTTATATCCGGAGGTATATATGAAACTACTGAATAAAGTCGTGGTCATCACAGGAGCCAGTCGAGGATTGGGTCTTGAAATGGCCAATGTTCTGGCAAAAGAAGGAGCGATTGTTTGGGCAACCTCCCGATCCGCGCCTCATCCCAACGAAATCGCACACGCTGAACCGGGAAGTGTGACGAATATACAGCTAGACGTGACAGACGAGCAAAGTGTCCTTGCTCTATTTGAGCGTGTACAAAGGTTGTACGGACGTCTAGATGTCCTCGTCAACAATGCAGGAGTCGGCGTGTTTAAGTCTGTTGAACAAACAAGCTTAGAAGAATGGGAGAATGTTTTTTGCACCAATGTAACCGGACTCTTTCTTTGTAGCCGCGAAGGATACAAGGTAATGAAAGCTCACGGGGGCCGAATCATCAATATCTCTAGTGTCTCAGGTTATATTCCCATTGCGGAAAACGGCGTTTATGGTGCTTCAAAATTTGCCGTCCAAGGCTTTTCCCAAATTTGCAATGAAGAATGGAAAAACGACAATGTAAGAGTCTCCACCATTTTTCCCGGCGCCGTTCATACAAACATGACGGAGAACCGGCATTTTTTTGATCCGAGTGCGATGCTCGTACCAAAAGATGTGGCAGATACCGTATTAGATATCGCCTCCCGTCCCCTCCACGTTCGAATCGATGAAGTCAAAATCCTTCCTCCTAAAGGCATTCTCTAAATAACAGATTAATAAGGAGAGTTTACAAATGCAGCAAGTAGCAATGATCACAGGAGCAGGCAATGGGATCGGGGCCGCAGCAGCAAAGCTTTTGGCTCAGCATGGGGTCCGTGTCGCTGTTCTTGATGTACAAGAAGAAAAGGCACAGTTAGTCGCCGAAGAAATTAAACAAGCAGGCGGTCAAGCCTTGTCCATTCGCTGTGATGTCGGTCAACGATCGCAGGTTGAAGAAGCCATCCAGCTTGTGGAATCGCATTTCGGGGATGTCACCATCTTGGTCAATAATGCAGGAGTGGGCGGACCATTCCACCGGGTAGACGAAGTCTCCGATGAAGAGTGGGATTGGATCATGAATACCAACCTGAAGAGTGTATTCCTATTTTGCAGAAACCTGTTGCCTAAGATGAAAGAAAGGAACTACGGGCGGATCGTAAACATCGCTTCCATTCAGGGCTTACTAGGCTCTGCACATTCATCCACCTACGTCGCTTCCAAACACGGCATGATCGGCTATACGAAAACCATTGCGGCGGAATGGGGAGAGCACGGGATTACTTGTAATGCCATCTGTCCGGGGTATGTGGATACCGCGATGGGCGTACGTCCTGAGGATATTTCAGATTACATGAATCGGGTCATCGCCAAAAGCCCGGTGAAACGCGTAGCTCAGCCATTGGAAATCGCCCAGATGGTTTATCATCTCGTCGGACCACATAGCGGGTACATCAACGGAGCGAGCATCACCATGGACGGCGGGATTAGCAGTCATATCGGAATTACGGATCAGTTGTCCTAGTTCGGACACGTAGAAAAAGCCGCACGCTCGGTTAGCTTCCACCGGGCATGCGGCCTTTTTTCCCCTATAAAAAGCGGCGGTGCACTTTCTTGCCATCGTACGTAAACAACACTTGTCGATCCTCCACCATCGATTCCAGATGAACAGATTTTCCCCATAAGGTATAGACGTAAGGCAATGTTTTTTCTACGTATTTGACATCCAGCTCCAGCCCCTCGAAATGATGCTTCAAGTACAGCTCGCCGGAGCGTAAGTAATCCCCATCGTGCACGAGTACATAAGGGAATCCCCCGTTAACTCGTGTGCCCGCAAGACCATCGCGTACGTTCTCCCACTGCTTTTCCGCGACAACCCAATCGTTGCCCTGCTTGCCGAACATGTACAAATCCAGATCACTGACGAGGTCCTTGGTCAGGAAGTTACGAATGAAGCTGATGTCGGACTCCAGCTCGCGCACCTCGAATATTTTCGCGCGTCCCTCTCCTGGCTTGCGTCCAAAGCGTTCCTGCTCTTCCTTCGTCGGATTATCCCAGCGTTTTTCAATGTCCTCCAAAATTTTCAGACCTAAATGATACGGATTAATGCTCGTCGTCGAAGGCTGAATGACGGAGGAATGCAGCTTGGCAAACTCTATCGTCTCCGATTCTGTCAGCTCCATTTCCCGCAGAATGCGCATATGCCAGTAGGTGGCCCAGCCTTCGTTCATGATCTTCGTCTCCATCTGCGGCCAGAAATACAGCATCTCATCCCGGATGATCGTCAGCACATCCCGCTGCCAATCGTCTAGAATATTGCTGTATTCCATAATGAACAGCAGCAGGTCTTTTTCCGGCTCTGGCGGGAATTTGCGCGGTGCTTTTACCGGCTCGGCATCTTCTTTTGCTTTGCGGTCCAATCCCCAGAGATCGTCATATGGGGATCGCCGTTCGTTCTTAGTCTTTTTGTTCATTCCCTCTGGCTCTCGTTTCCAACGCAGCTTTGGACGCAGCAAGCTCGGATCGATATGCTCCTGAATCGCCAAGCTCGCATCGAGCAAATTCTCGACAGCCTCCTTGCCATACTCGATCTCATACTGGCGAATTCGCTCTCCACTGGCCGCCATGCTTTCGACCATATCCCGATTGGTGTTGGAGAAGCGCATATTGTTTTTGAAGAAGTCGCAGTGAGCAAGGACGTGAGCCACAATGAGCTTGTTTTGGATCAAGGAATTGCCGTCCAAAAGAAACGCGTAACAAGGATTGGAGTTGATGACGAGCTCGTAGATTTTGCTCAGATTCAGGTCATACTGCAACTTCATACGGTAGAAGGACTTTCCAAAACTCCAATGAGAAAATCGTGTGGGCATTCCATACGCGCCAAATGTATAAATGATGTCAGACGGGCATATCTCGTATCGCATCGGGTAAAAATCGAGATTGAACCCTTTGGCGATCTCGGTAATTTCGTCAATGGATCGCTCCAGTTCTTTTCGTTCGTCGTTGGTCAAATCGTTTCGCCTCCCCCTTTTGCCGTCGGTCTACTTTATGTATATGGGGGACACCGATAAAAGACGCCAGCCTTCCGAAGAAAAAAAGGCATCCCCGATTGGAGACACCCTTGATTTGTTTTTCATCTTGCTACTTAGCCCTTGAACCAGTCGCGTACACCAGAATAAATAAGAGCTCCCGAGAATACGACCACAGTGATCAGACCAACTCCATCCACCAACGAGTCCAACCCACTTAGGAAGGAACCTTCCAACGGTGCTTTCAGCAATGCGTAACCACCGAGGAGACCTCCAACGTTGGAAATCCATTTGTTCATATTACGTCACCTCCCGTCGCAGCAGCCTGTAAGCGTTGCCACTGCGATACTTTACTCTATGTCGGAGGTTGACAAGCGGTCTGTACGGTAGTCCAAAGCGTGTTCACCAAATTACAATTGGGCTTTACCGGTTCTCGCCACTTTCTCGGTGCTGAAAAGTCGACTTTTTGAACTTGGGTTTTTACGTTAAAATAGAGAACAGACAAATGTACAGGTTATGCGAAAAAAGGAGTGACGCACTCATGAAGCTGTTTTTGATGCTTGGCAGTATCAGTGGATTTCTTTCGGTTGCGTTAGGAGCATTCGGAGCACATGCACTGAAGGAAAAACTGGACGCCTATTCGCTGGGCATTTTCCATACGGGCGTGACCTATCAGACGACACATGCGCTGGCTCTCGTGCTGGTTGCCCTGTTGCTCAAATGGTACCCGGATTCTTCTGGCCTCGTTTGGGCAGGTTGGTGCTTTGCAGCCGGAACCTTAGTCTTCTCCGGCAGTCTCTACACGCTGGCGATGACCGGTATTAAGGTTCTCGGAGCGATTACCCCGATTGGCGGAGTTTTGTTCCTCGCCGGATGGGCGCTGCTTGCCATTCATGCTTGGAAAAACGTATCGTAGACAAAAGCTTGCTAAAGGTTGGGATTCTGACTCCCAGCCTTTTTTCTTTACGCCATGACTTCATTGGAACTTTGCCTGCCAATAACGCCAGCTCCTGACACCCTCCATGGACGATTGCCATATGCTGTAGAGTTAGCAGTTACCCTACTCACAAGGAGAGGAAAAGATGACAAAGCCCTCCTATACACGCCCCTCGTACTTTTATGGCGGAATACCAGATGTCTACATGCAGATGGGGTACTATCCGTTTCCCACTCCTTCTGCTACGGAACAGCTGAGTCGGAGTGTTCACATTCCGTATGCGATGTCGATGGCGGATCAATGTAAATACTTTATGGGGCAATCGGAAAAAATGATCGTGGGCGATGGGGCTATCGGGATCGCTACCTTGTCGAATCCCTTACGCTCCGGTGTTCATTTATTTGTCCATCACTGGATGATCACCAATCCATCCCCGCACCCGATAGAAGCACATTTCTTGTTTGGCAAAGGCTCCTCCCTCACTGGTGCAACTCTCTCACGTCAAGTGACTTCTGGTTATGTTCAACTCCCCGCTTGTCCCGCCGCCCAAGGGCAACTTTTGCATGGCACTGGTATGGCGGATACCTTTTCTGATCACATTCATACCGCCACGCGAATCATTCCGGTGTCCTCCACCGTTGAGGCGACTCCTGGCGGACAGTGGATTCTCGGACCAGGAATGGCACTCATCGTTCGCGTTCCAAACACAGGTGAGAAGACATCCTTTTACTTTTCAATAGACTGGTGGGAACAACCCGTATATGGGTAGCTCTCACTGGAATGCTTGACGGACAAGTATAGCCGCAACAAAAAAGGGAACCCCAAAAGGAGTTCCCTGTCATTTCACTTTGTATTTTCCCTATACCATGTTGAAAAGCCAATTTTCACGTGATAAAATGAGAATTGGTCTGTTGGTCAATTGATTATATGTAACTATTTTATCTCCAATATAATAGTATCACATTCACTTTCGATTGTCAAACCTTCAGGCCAAAAATGGGGAACGAAAAAGGAGCGGTACCATGAGCGTGACTGATCAAGATAGGCAAAACGAACAACAACGTGTTGAACGAGTCATCTCAGAGATAAAGAACCGAATAGATGACCTCAAAGAGCATGTGAATGTCGTGAGCGAGGATATCATCGGAATTCGCAAGCATTTTTGGGACGATGTGACAGTCAACTTCGAAGATGCCATCGAAGCTGTCGAGACTTACGCCAGTATCAAGCAGCAAGCGGAAGTCCTGTCCGAGCGTGAACGCATCCATCGCCATGCCCAAAATCAGTTGCGTACGCTGCAGCGATTGTTGCACTCTCCCTATTTTGGCAGGATTGATTTTCAAGAAGAGCTGGAATCGAAGCCAGAAGCCATCTATCTCGGCATTGCTTCCTTGCTGGATAAAAACGAAGAAGAATTTCTCGTCTACGACTGGCGCGCACCGATCTCCAGTCTGTATTACGACTACGCGCCGGGGCCAGCAGAGTACAATACCCCAAGCGGAAACGTAAATGGAGAGATTACGTGCAAAAGACAATACATCATTCGCGACGGCAAATTGCTGCACCTATTCGATACGGGCGTGACGATTGGTGATGAGCTGCTTCAGGAGGTACTCGGCAAACAGGCTGACTCGCAGATGAAAAGCATCGTGGCCACGATCCAACGGGATCAAAACCTCATCATCCGCAATGAACGCAGCCGACTCGTCATCGTCTCCGGAGCTGCTGGTAGCGGAAAAACGTCAGCGGCTTTGCAACGAATCGCTTATTTGTTATACCGTTATCGCAAGACATTGACCGCGGAGCAAATCGTCTTGTTCTCGCCCAACTCCTTGTTCAACAGCTACGTCTCGACCGTTCTTCCTGAGCTCGGCGAGGAAAATATGCAGCAAACGACTTTTCAGGAATACGCGGAGCATCGTCTCGGTGACGACTTCCGTCTGGAAAACCCGCTTGAACAGATGGAGTATGTACTGACAGCAAATGATCAGTCTGGATACGAGGCGCGGCTAGAAGGAATCCGTTTCAAATCAAGCACCTTATTTTTGCAGGCCATGGATGAATACGCGAATAGCTTGAAACAATCTGGTATCATGTTTCGCCCTGTTACATTTAGAAACCAGACTCTGATCAGTGCTGCGCACATCCATGAACTGTTTTATTCTCTCGATACGAATCTGCCGATCCCCAATCGGATGGTACTCGTTGCGAAATCACTGCTGACAGAACTGAAAAAACTGGAACAGCGTGAACGATCAAAAACATGGGTAGAAGAGGAAATGGAGCTGCTTGACCGAGACGCTTATGTAGCTGCCTATCAATCGCTACGCCGCAAAAAGCAGTTTCGGGAGGATACCTTCGATGACTTCGAACGCGAGCAGGAGCTCTTAGCCAACTGGATCGTCAAAAAGCAGTTTCAGCCTCTGCGCGATTTTATTCGGGAACTTCAATTTATTGATACGCGCGCTATTTACCGCCAGCTCTTCTTGTCACGTGACTTGCTCGAGACGCTTGCGCCAACCACTCTCCAACACAAAGTATTGGACAATTGGCCCGCCGTGTGCGAACAGACAGCAGAGCGTTTAGAACAACAGTATTTGGCATGCGAAGATATCCCTCCTTATTTGTATTTGCAGGAACGATTGGAGGGTAAGCAGACGAACAACCTCGTCCGCCATGTATTTCTCGATGAAGCCCAGGACTACTCTGCCTTTCAGTTCGCTCTCATCAAGAGCTTGTTTCCTCGTGCCAAAATGACCGTGCTGGGAGACTGGAATCAGGCGATTTACGCCCATGCGTATCACCAGAATAGCTTTGATGCTGTCACATCCCTGTTTGAGCCTGAAGAGACGGAGACCTTCGTCCTGACCAAGAGCTACCGCTCCACCTATCCCATCGTCTTGTTTACAAGGCAACTTTTGCAAAACGGGGATATGATTGAGCCTTTTATGCGCGACGGTCGCTTGCCAACGCTAACCAAAGTGACATCACCTCAAGCTCATACCGATCAAATCGAAGCGCGCATACGTGAGCTCGCCGATCGTGGTCATCAGACGATCGCTGTTATCACCAAAACGCTAGAGGAAGCCCAAGCCGTTCATGACGTTTTGCAAGAGAGATTGCCGATTCGCTTGATCAAGCCCGCTACTCTTTCCTTTGAGAAAGGAATTTTGATCATTCCCTCTTACTTGGCAAAAGGGGTCGAGTTCGATGCGGTCATCCTTTATGATGCTTCCGCCATATGCTATGGCGAAGAAAGTGAACGCAAGCTTTTTTACACGGCATGTACACGTGCCATGCACGAGCTGCACCTTTACTATTCGGGTGAAAAAAGTCCATTTTTAGATAACGTTTCTCCTGAGTATTACGAGCTGTTTGTTTAAAAAAGAGATCCAGCTGACCACTTACTGGTTCAGCCGGATCTCTTTTTCACCTTTTTAGCCCCACACAAATCGTGACAAGCAACAGGATCAAATTCAGCTCATAACCGCCAACAAACCCTTTCGCCCATTTCACTGTCACAATTGCTCCTGCCATGATCGCAGCTAATCCCCAGGCAGCATATCTCGCCCCGACTCCGATGATCAGTGCGAGACCGCCGATCAGTTCTACGATCAACACCAGATAAGCCAGCCACCCCGGCAAGCCGAGATCTCCAAACGTCGTCACAACAACAGCCATCCCTTTTTGCAGCTTGGCTATGCCATGGATGAAAAACAAGATTCCCGTCCCGATTCGTAATAAAGCAAACGCTTTTTCGTAAGCCATCTTATTTTATCTCCCTCCCCTCCACCACTACCATATGCCCACTTGCAGACAATCAGTCTTGAGCTCTCCGGCGGGACAATAGTTCAAAACTCTGGTGCTTACAACGAGGGCAGCCGCGTTTTTTCAATTGCTCTATCGTCACTATTTTTGCCTGTGCCCCTACCTGAATCGATCTTTTGCAACGCTTGCATTGATACTCACGCTTGGAAGGAGTCTCTTCGCCTGTGTACAGCGACTCCAAAAATGGATGCTTGATCGTCGGATCCGTCATCTCCGTGGTGGTGAGCACGATCATCTGTCCCTTGTTTCCAATCATTTGCGCCGCTTCGTATTCATTGAAATGACTGAGCACCTCTCGTACGGTCAAGCCTGCCAGCACGAACTCCCGTTGCATATTCAGCGTGAAATCAGGCGATTTATGCGCAAAGGACAGGAAGATGGACAGTCCTTTTTGCTTTTGCAGCCCACTGATTCCACGGGATAAAAACAAAGCCATTCCTTGCAGCGTATAGGGGGGATCAGTAAAAAAGCAATCGTACCCACCCTGCAGCTTCTTCGGCAGCGGCTG